>CBDUKK010000070.1:0-7349 GCA_965367795.1 uncultured Gammaproteobacteria bacterium | reverse complement strand
TCTGGTTCATCACACTGATGATCCCGCTGCTGAGCAACGCCGGCTTCATCGATCCGAAAATACTGACTGACGGCTTTTTTGGAAATGCACTGCTGCGACCCGACCAGCTGTTTGGCCTGTCATTCAGCGACAGTTATACCCGCGGTGTCGTACTCAGCCTGGCAGCCAATGTGGTCGCATACTATTTCGTATCATCACGCGACAAAACCAGGCTATCCGACCGAATCCAGGCCGTGGCCTTCGTCAACCGGGATCGCGAGAAACAGCATGCCAATACGCATGACCTGCAGATCAGGAAAGTCGACCTGAAGGTGATGCTGACCCAGTTCCTCGGCGAATCAGCAACCAGGCGATTATTCGAAAACGAGCAGCGCCCGGAACTGGTCCAGGCCAGCCCGAAGATGCTCGATTATGCGGAAAAGGCACTCGCGGGCGTCGTCGGTGTCGCATCCGCACGCGCCATGCTGACCAGTTTGAGCAGTGGCGAAAGACTCGGCGTCGAAGATGTCGTCAATATCTTTGAAGAGACTACCCGCACCCTGCAGTTCAACCAGGACATGCTGTTCGCTTCTTTCGAGAGCATCTCCTCTGCGATCAGTGTGGTCAATGCCGACCTCAAGATCGTCGCCTGGAACAAACGTTATGAACAGATGTTCAATTACCCGAAAGGCATGCTCTGTGTCGGCAGACCGGCAGCCGAACTGATCCGCTACAATGCCGAACGCGGCATGCTCGGCGCCGGTGAAGTAGAAAAACAGGTGCAGACGAGGCTAGGTCATCTCACAGCAGGCAAACCCTATCGCGTGGTACGAAACCACAACCAGGGCGTGATCGAGATCAAGGGGCGGCCGCTGCCAACCGGCGGTTACGTCACTACCTATGACGATATCACCGAATTCATCAACGCCCAGAATGAACTCGAGAAACGCGTCAGTGAACGTACAGAAGAGATCGAAAAGATCAACCAGTCACTACGAGAGGAAGTAAAAAAACGCAGCGAAACGGAAGTGGAGTTGCTCAAAGCCAAGTCCGCCGCGGAAACATCGAATGCCAGCAAGACCCAGTTCCTGGCCATTGCCAGTCACGATATCCTGCAACCGCTGAACGCTGCCAACCTCTATGCCAGCGCACTGCTGGAAAAACCCGATGTCAATCCCGAACTCATGGAAAACCTGCATCACCTGCATAACGCTATCGGCTCGGCTGAACTCATCATATCCAACCTGCTGGAAATATCACGACTGGACACTGGCAGCCTGAAGCCAAATTATCAAAAGTTTGCATTGAGCGAGATACTCGAACCACTGGCCAACGAATTTCGCGTACAGGCAAACAGCGATGTCGAGTTTCACTGGCAGCGCACTTCGCTATGGACTGAATCAGATGCTAAATACCTGCGCCGAATATTGCAGAACTTTCTCTCCAATGCGGTCAAGTACACCAGTAAGGGTAAGATCCTGCTCGGCTGCCGGCGACGCCGGGAGCAGATCGAGATATGCATCTACGACTGTGGCCCCGGCATATCCGAGGCTCATCGTGAACGCATCTTTGAAGATTTCTACCGCATAAAGAGCAATGTAGAAGGCGCCGGTCTTGGCCTCGGTATCGCCTTACGCTTTGCACGTCTGCTCAACCACGATATAAACGTTCGATCTTTTGACGGCCGCGGCAGTTTATTTTCACTGATGGTTCCGATGTCTGAAAAAGACAGCAGCCAACTGGCTGAAGCTGCAAACACAGGAACATTATCCGGCCTGGAAAGCCTCAATATTTTCTATGTCGATGATGATGAGAACAATATCCATGCGCTCAGCACACTGATGGACAACTGGGGATGCACATTCACCAGTGCCACCAGCCGTGAATCATCACTGAAGTATGCAAGCAATCATGACGCTCCGGATGTGATATTGATGGATTACCAGCTCGGACCTGAAAGCAACGGCATACAGCTGGCTGATGAGCTGCTCGGACACTGGCAAACTACCCCCGTCTGCATCGTATCAGCCGCACCAGATGAAGACCTCTCTACACGTGTAACCGGACACGGTTTCGACTTTCTGCGAAAGCCGATCAAACCCGGTAAACTGCGCGCCCTGCTGGAGAGATACCTGCAGAAGAAAAATGGCTAGCACTGCTCAAATAGCACAATGACCAGACTTAAAGAAATTCTAAATACTTCTAAGGCCTGAAATATTACCAGCGACCTTACTTGTGCTACCACTTTCCCCGGATGACCGCTTCCGTACCAGAGCTGACGTCATCTTATGTGTAAAAAATGCCTGAACACTGTAACGCAGACTTTACACTTCATCGCCATGTTTACATTAAGTTAATCACATTACTTTCTGATAAATATGAGTACTGAGTAATTAAGGCATGATTTATGCAGTTATTTTTATGATGCTACGTTGTAAGTAAATTGAGGTATCTAAATGAGCATAATGATTAAGCTATTTATAGTGTTATACCTGTTGGCCTTAGCTATGGTGACAATTTTTAGTGTTGTCTGGATTTTGACGGCGGTATTTACACCTGAATGGACAAAAAAGAAGAGTCTTGGTAATAACAGTCACAAACATACGAGATAGTTATGGGTTCGATTAGATTTTTTCTTGCTGTCCTCCTTTTGGTTTTTTCTGGCCAATCTCTGGCGTTATTTATGCCTGCCGGGTTCCAGATAAATACTAACGAAACCGTTGCGTCTAATGATGAAGAATGCTGATTTGGGAGGTAGTAAAAATGATTGATTTACTCAGGAAGGGAATGCAAATATTAAAAGGTGAATATGCTCAGTACGAGCAGTTACGAGTTAGTGCTGAGCATGAGTACCAGGCAATGTGCTGTGGTACATTTAATCCGCGACTATTAGCCAGGATTAAAAGAAGTAAAGCTGATAGCAAGCGCTAGCTGTGTAGCTTAAATATATAATTCAAATGACCGTTAATGGCGGCAGAAGCAGTCAGTCGTGTGATTTAGCCTTGATTGATTGTCCATGTGTCTCTTGTCTGAACTGACCCCGCAACCACGGATACTCAGTTAAGGATCGTTTGATGGATATCACCACCGCTCAGTAGTCAAAGGCTCTGTGTTGAGGATCTGCTTCAGCTCGATAGCGAAAGCCAACGCTGAATTTACTTACCCGCTCTCACTAATCCACCGAGGCCGGCATTTTCCAGTGCCTCGTTGAACAGCAGGCGAATGTCCCCAGCACTCTCCATCGCTAACGCAGTAGCGCACAGTTGTTCGATCTGCGCCTGAGTGAAAGAACGTATGGCCAACTTAACTCTTAACAGGCTTCCCACGCTCATACTCAGGCTATCAACACCCATACCGACAAGCATCAGCGCCGACGCAGGATCACCCGCCATCTCGCCACAGACACTGACCGGTTTTTCATGTTTTTTTGCAACCTCTACGATATGTCGAATGGAATGTAAGACCGACGGATGCAAACAGTTATACAGCTCCGCTACCTGTTTATTATTTCTATCCACGGCCAGCAGATACTGCGTCAGATCATTACTGCCCACAGAAAAGAACTCGACCCGCCTGGCAAACGCTTCCATCTGGTAAACCGCCGAAGGTACTTCAATCATCAGGCCGATTACCGGGTACGGGACATCGAAACCTTCATCGGTTAACTCTTTATGTGCTTTTTTGATCAGCACGATCGCCTCATCCACCTCACCGACATCACTGATCATCGGCAGCATCAGGCGCAGATTGTTCTGGTAGACATTGACTTTTAATATGGCCCTGATCTGGGTCAGGAATATCTCCGGGTGATCGAGCATGATGCGTATACCACGCCAGCCCAGGAAAGGATTATCTTCAACCACCGGAAAATATGGCAACGCTTTATCACCACCGATATCGAGCGTGCGAAATGTTACTGGACGCGGTGCAAACCCCTGCAGCACCTGCTTATAGATCTGCGCCTGTTCTTCTTCTCCGGGAAATCCATCGCGCATAAGAAAAGGTATCTCGGTACGATACAGGCCGACGCCCTCTGCGCCACTCTGTAACGAAGGAGAGATATCGGATAACAGACCGGTATTAACATGCAATGGGATGTGGATACCGTCAAGTGTTTCCGAGGGTTTATCGATTAACTCTTTCAGTTCGGTATTAAGTGCCTGCTCCTCACGGATAAGACGATGGAATTCATCAAGAACTGTCGGCGACGGTTTAACAAATATGTTTCCACTGTAACCATCAACGATTATCTGCTGCCCTTTGATACGGTTGACGGGCAGACTATCCAGGCCCATGACCGAAGGTATACCCAGGGCATGAGAGAGGATGGCGACATGCGATAGTGAAGAACCTTTTGATGAGATGATCGCGACCAGATACTCGAGAGGCACCTCGGCAAACTGCGAGACCGTCACCTCTTCTCCGACCAGGACCACCGGCCCTGAAATTTCCCGACGATTCGTCTGCTGTGCCTGTAGATGCATCAGGATACGTCGACCCAGATCTTTTATGTCGATGGCACGCTCACGCAGGTAAGTATCCTCCATCGCATCGAACTGCCTGACATGTTCGGCAATTGTTTCCCGCAGGGCGCCCTGTGCCCATTGTCCGGCTTTGATCCGATCGATGGTAACGTCTATCAGCGAATCACTTTTCAGCATCAATGCGAAGACATCGAACAGGGCCAGCTCTTCGTTTGATATAGCGCCTTCCATACGTTGGGAGAGCGCCTTGTATTCACGCTCAACATTGTTTACCGCCTCGTTAAATGCATCTATCTGTTCGCCAATCTCATGTTCAGAAATAGCATTATCCGGTACCGCATCCAGGCTGGCTGGTGGAAACACGACCAGTGCCTCACCGATGGCAACCCCCGGTGAACCGCTTAGACCTTTCATGTTGAATGAGTGGCTATTCCCCCCTTCGATCAGGCTGTTTAACTCGCCCATTTTCTCAGCGTAGGAGATGGCACCGGCAAGCTGCGCTGCCAGTGTTACCAGGAAAGTCTCGGCAACCGCAGAAAAATGTCTTTTCTCTGTTCGCCGAACGACAAGCACACCATGAACATGACGGTGCTGGATAATGGGGACACCGAGAAAACCATGAAGAGAGTTTTCTCCCGTTTCCGTGACGAAACGGTAATTTGGATGCACATGCGCATCATTTATATTGAGCGGCTCCGCCCGTTCGAGCACCTGCCCGACCAGTCCCTGCCCCTGCTGAAACCTGATATTGCCTATAGCCTGTTGATTGAGGCCATCACTCGCCATCAACACTAACTGGTCCGTTTTCTTATCTCGAAAATAGACTGAAACCGCATCGACAGACATGACCTCGCGGGTACGCTTAACAACGATATTAAGCGCCTGCTCCAGTCCCGTGGCATCGTTTACATCGAGAACGATCTGCCTTAATGAATCGAACATATTCTTCATGGTTTCTCAGCAAAGCAGTTATCGTGCGTAAAGGTAGATATATTGGACATAAAAAAACCCGGCCAGAACCGGGCTTCTCAACCTGGGAATGGCAAATAATTTACTATCTGCCATTCTAGCATCCTTCTATCTGTGGCTATTCACCGCTGGGACCGATATAGCTTTCCAGGCAGTCTTTTACATATTGCTTGAATTCTTCTTCATCCTCGATGCCAGCCTGCTCGGCCTGATCGGTGCAATATTGCTTGTAATAATCATCGCTGTTTGATGCCTCCTCAGCGTTTTCAGCGTTTACCGTGCTTATCGATGCTGTCATGGTTGCCAGCAATAGTAAAACTGTAGTTTTCATTATGCATTTCCCTTCATAGGTAGATGAGTTGATAGTTCATCCTCTGTCACGAAAATCCAGCAGGATCCGATGTTTTTATGCGAGTAACGAAACGCTGTAAAGTGAAAAAAATTGCATACCACGATCAGTATTTTCGATTAACATTATCACCTGTAATACCCACAAGACCATGGGTAACATACTGAGAGCACAAAAAATGGATGCCGGACTTTTGAAAGCATTTCTTGAGGTGAACCGAAGCAGGCATTTCGGGCGGGCAGCTAACAACCTTTTCATCAGCCAGTCCGCCATCAGTGCACGCATCAAGCAGCTCGAAGAGGAGCTCGGCCAGCGACTGTTTACACGCGACCGCAACAATATCGAGCTGACCACAGCAGGGATGAAATTCCTGAAATACGCAGAGAACATCCTCAACACATGGAACCGGGCCAGGCAGGAAATCGCCATAGCAGATGGCGTACACACATTACTCAGTATCGCGGCAGTACCCAGCATCTGGGACATCTTCCTCGAAGACTGGCTGGCCTGGGCACATAAAACCAATGCCAGCACGGCGCTGAATACCGACGTCATGCGTAGCGATAGCATAATGCGCAACCTGCTTGATGGAACCATCGATCTGGGATTTGTTTTCGATCCGCCCAAGACGCCCCAGCTCCTGGTAAAAGAGCTGGTGCCGATCCAGTTAATAATGGTCTCTTCGAGGGAATCCATCATGTCTACGGAAGCGATCAGGGAAGATTATATCTTCGTTGACTGGGGCACCTCTTTCACCATGTTTCATGCCAGGCAATACCCGGATGCACCGCCACCCGTACTAAGAGCAGGTATAGGCAGAATCGCTCTCAGCTTCATCCAGCAGTGCGGCGGTTCTGCATACCTGCCAGAAGCGATGATAAAAGATCAGCTTGGCAGCACGCTGAACAGGGTTGAAGATGCCCCTGTGATACATAAAGAAGCCTATGCTGTTTACTCAAAATCCAGCAATAAGCTGGAAGTCATCGATGATGTCCTGAAATGGTTTGACCAGCACTAGTCGTAGTTATATAGATCTACATCCCGGTCAAAATCACCGTCATAGAAGTCTCCAAAGATCATGCGTTGCAGCGCCTTATCTTCAAGGACTCTTTCGAGGCGACGTCTGGCATCAATATCATCCAGGAGACTTTCTTCACTCTCGATATCGTCATAGTCATCATATGTACCGATACCATTTAGCTCTAGATCTTCATCATCTTCACGGCTTTTTTTCGCCACCATAGTCGCACTCATAATAATAGATATTACAAACTGTGATTATCTTTAGAGCCAGGCATCAGTAAAGATAAATATTTTGATGGTGATAATCGAAAATATAAATCATGCGCCGGCACCACGAAAATTGCCAGCAACCCTCATATCATGAGTCAGGCTTCTCGCCCCCTTCTGGTCTTCATATCCCTGAAAAAATACTTCGATCAATATATCTCTTCAGACGCAAATTAATGAGGTACTTTCGTGTCATAATCGATAAGATTACGCAATAACAGACGATTTTATTTAAAGATTATGAGCGAAACTTCTACCATTGTTGGCTGGCGTGAATG
>CBDUKK010000069.1:0-7453 GCA_965367795.1 uncultured Gammaproteobacteria bacterium | reverse complement strand
GCAGCTGCCAGGGGTGAAGGTTTTACCTGTGGCTTTTTTTCGCTCTCATTCTCCTGCGTGTTATGCTGACCTTTCGCAGTAGCAGTTACACTACGTTCTCGCTCTACGACACTATCCGACGCCTTCTGCCCATTATCCGCATCGATTGCTTCGACGATACCTGAACTGACGCGCTGATCGATAGTCTGCCGCGCTTCATCAGGCTCGGTGATCTGCTTTAAGGTATCAGCTTCCGCATTCGGACCAGTACTCTCACCCTGCGCGCTTATCCATGGAAAATTTTTCTCCAGCTCTTTGCTCGCTTCACTGTTATCCTGCGACGAGATATCCCTGTTGACGATCGGTACAACGCTGTCTTTCATCCGCTCCAGCACCATCTCATCGACCAGGTCGACATCGATCATTTCCCGCTGATCGGCAAACCCATAGACCAGTACGGTCTCGCATAGCAGGTTGATCAATCGAGGTGTACCACCGCTATAGTTATAGATCCGTTCACAGGCCGCAGGCGTGAACACATCTTTTTGTGAACCGGCAGTAACCAGTCGATGCTGGATGTAACCACAGGTTTCCTCAAGACTGAGTGGCTCGAGGTGATAATCGACAGCGACACGCTGCGCGAACTGCATCAGGTCGGGGAGCTTCAATGTATCTTTTAATGCTGGCTGGCCAGCCAGTACCACCTGCATCAACTGGTCCTTTTCAGAATTCACGTTGGATAACATACGTAATTCTTCAAGCGCATCCGCTTTCATGTTTTGCGCTTCATCGACGATCAACAATACGGTTCTACCGTTTGCGTATTCATCGATCAGGTATTCCATGAACACCTGGTGCATCTCGACATGTGTCAGGTCTGGACGGTGCAGGTCAAAAGCAGACAGTACCCAGTCGAGAAGACCACCGAAGGACTGGTGCGTATTCGTAATCAGACCTACGGTTACCTCATCCCCCACCCGCTCTAACAGAGCACGCAATATGGTTGTTTTACCCGCACCGGGTTCGCCGCTGATGATGCAGAAACCGACATGGTTGAGCAGGCCATATTCGAGCAAGGTGAGTGCCGTCTGGTGTTTTTTACTTAAATATAAAAAACCGGGATCCGGCAACATGGAAAACGGTTTATCCTTGAAACCGTAAAACGCTTCATACATAATATCTTACAACCTGTTTTAACAATAAAATCATCAGGTTATATTATTTTATGCACAGCCAATGATTTTATTAATTCAATTTAAAAATTTTCGTCGTATCGTGCTGGTTATTATAGTCAATTAAAGCAGCACTCTGAAATTATTACTGATATTTATAGCACTTAGGGTCGATCAGACCATGGTAAGTTCGATGAGGACACTAATCAGTTCCGACGCAGATATCGATACCGGTGACGAAGAGTATCACTGCGCCCAATATCACGATGCATATCGTACAAGATATCGTGCAAATTTACTTGAATATGAAGTTGCTCAGATCACCGATACCCATAACTTCACAACTTTCCCGCAAATGAGTTTATAGCTTTAACGAGATAAAGCTGATCGCCCACTAATGTATCAGTGATACTTCTCAGTCGTTATGTGCCCCGGTTCCCGGCGCCGGTGTTTTCGCAGTCCACGCTTTGCCAGCACCTCTGTCACATCAGCGATCATCTCTGAGTTACCACACATCATGACATGTGAGTCTTCATCTATAACAACGCCTGTTGTTTGTTCCAGAGAATCATCCTCGATACTGTCGGTTATCCGCTGATTTAGCATACCCTCGACTTTTTCACGGGTAACGAGAGGGACGAAACTGAACTTCTGTGGCCACTGCTGCTGAATGTCAGCGACCTGCTGCTGATAGGCAAGTTCCGAGATATCTCTCACCGAGTATACCAGTACAATTTTTTCGAAACGCTGCCAGGCATCCCGATTCTTAAGGATAGAGAGAAAGGGGCCGACACCGGTGCCCGTGGCCAGCATCCAGAGATGACGGCATTGCGGTACTTCTGATACCGTCAAAAAACCATTGGCTCGATCAGTGACAAATATCTCATCGCCGACCTCCAGCTCTGCCAGTCTAGGGCTCAGCGGCCCTTCATCCACGATATTAAAATAGATCTCCAGGAAATCATCATCCGGCTTGTTGACCAGCGAATAAGGTCTTGCGACACGTTCACCATCGATATCCAGTGCCACACGGACAAACTGACCTGATTCAAAGGTATCGAAGTCACATTCGATTCGTAGAGTATAAAGACGATCGTTCCAGCATTTCTTTTCGACGATCTTGCCAGTTAACCAGTCAGCCATATCTGCACCTCGATCATATATCGATCATGATTTTTTAAGTAATTTGTTCAAACGCCACCGGTATAAATACACCACCAGCGGGTAGATAAACCAGGATAACTCCCACATCCACACGCTGTACGCAAATGGAATAGTTATCGCTGCCGTTACCGGCTCAGCCTTGATCCTTTCGGTTATACCTCTCGCTTCATCCGGTGATAGCTCTGACGTGATCAGACCACCTTTATTTAAAGCGTAATACCATGCAGCAAAAGAGAATACACCGAGCAAACAGGCCATGCTGCTCTCGAACACACGTGTAGACTCATCTGCTTTTAGAACAACGCCGACTGCGATAGCGTACAGGAACAATAATAATGAAAATAGCTGCAGTACCGACAACACGCTGTGTATCGTATCGGTTTTGACCAGGTATTTAAACAGCATATGGCTCTGTAACCAGTAGATGATAACGATGATCAGGGCGATGGCGACAATAACAAACTGCATACCGCTGTCTTTTAACATATCGAACAGCGTTTCCCATTCCGGGTTGTCTGCAGGTCGTGGCAGCAGTATGAACAGTCGCCACAAGGTGATACCGAAGACGACATCGATCAGTGTCTCCAGGCGCCTTACCTGTCTATGTTCACGTTCAATCTTTTCCATATCTCACTATCGCCTACTTCGATATTGCAGTGGCATCAGCACTATTTATACTACATACTAAATCATCTTTTACAGTAGATAACCACATTTATGATAAAGCTTCATCCGCAACTTGAAAAAGACTGCTTCATTCTCGGTGAATTCAAACTGTGCAGCCTGTTACTGCTGAACGATGCGAACTACCCCTGGTTTATCCTGCTGCCTAATCGTGAAGACATTAGTGAGATCCACCAGTTATCAGCAGCCGAGCAGCAACAATTAATGACCGAATCCATGTTTTTCAGCCGTTGCCTGGAGCATGTGTTTCAACCTGACAAACTCAATATCGCCGCACTCGGCAACATGGTACCGCAACTGCATATACACCATATAGCGAGATTCAAAACGGATGCCTGCTGGCCAGCCCCTGTATGGGGAGCAACCGAGCCTGTCAGCTATGCAGAGGTTCAACTGGAAGCACTTAAAAATCAGTTGTTTAGCTGGTTCGATAACAACCATGAACAGCCTTTTCTCCTTTGGACTCAGCCGGTAAATAACATCACTGATAGTTTCTGATATAATCCGCGCACAAAGTTGTATGACTGGTCAGAGGCAACGGAGCCCGAATCGAAAGACTGACCTTTCAATATAAAAAATATTATAAGCTCAAGAACATATGACTCTATTCAAATATCGCGAAGACCGTATACCTGTTTTAATCATCACCTTATTTTTTGCTCTGGATATCGTCGCCTATTTTGTTCTCGATAATACCTGGTTACTCGTTGCATACTGGCTGATCATGATCTGGCCGAAGGGAATCATCTGCGCATGGAACCATCATCACCAGCACACACCGACCTTTAAATACGCTTTTTTGAATAACTTGCTGGAACAGATGTACGCCCTGCAGACCGGAGCAACGTCGAAGTTATGGGTACTGCATCATGTACTGGGACATCACCACCACTATCTCGACCAGGGTAAGGATGAAAGTCGCTGGAAAGATAAAAACGGTGCAGTCATGGGAAGGATCAGGTACTCGCTGGATGTCATGCTCACTGCGTATTACCGCGCTTTCCAGGTCGGTAAAAAACACCCACGGCCGTTAAAAATATTTTTGATCGGAACCACTGTCACCCTGCTATTAGTAACAGTACTGCTCTGGTATCAACCAGTTCCTGCTCTATTCTGCTTTATCCTGCCGATGATCAGCAGCCTGTTCTTCACCGCCTGGGTGACATATGCTCACCACGCCGGACTGGATGTCGATAATGACTTCGAAGCTTCCTATAACATCATGAGCCCGGTCTATAACCTGCTGACAGGCAACCTCGGCTATCACACAGCTCATCACCATAAACAGGGGCTGCACTGGTCACGACTACCGGCACTGCATGAAAAGATAAAAGACCAGATTCCGGAACGCCTGTTCCTGACCGAGCACCTGGGCTCCAGCCTGCTCAGGTAAGTAACCGGAAACAATCCCGCAGTTTCACTCTACCGTCTGGCGGGACTTCTTCAATTTGCCGCGCTTGTTCTTGGCATCCAGCCGTCTTAACCTCGATGCTTTTGTCGGCGCTGTTTTCTTACGGACCTTTCTCGTGGTTAATCCCTTTACTAAAAACGCATGCAGACGTGCCAGCGCCTGCTCTTTATTTTTCACCTGGCTCCTGGTCTGCTGCGCCTTTATGATGAAAACACCCTCTTTTGTTACCCGTTTATCATGCAACGCCATAAGACGCTGTTTTATGACCTCAGGCAGGCTGGATGCTGCGATATCAAACCTGAGATGAATCGCGGTAGACACCTTATTGACATTCTGACCACCAGCCCCCTGGGAACGCACGGCAGTCATCTCGATCTCGTCATCGGAAATAATTAGGTGTTTAACACGCATCGAAAATCACTCATAATTGACAGCCACGAAATATTATATCCAACAAAGCAATCCTTATGAAAGCAAACGAGATCAAAAAGGGACTGGTGATAGACCAGGACAACAAAAAGATACTGATCAAACATGTCGTCGTACAATCGCCCTCTTCACGCAGTGGCAGTACACTCTACAAGGTTACTGGCAGTGACATAAGTAACGGGCAAAAGTTTGAGCGTCGTTACAAGGGTGACGAGGTCATCTCACCTGTCGAGGTATCTCGTCGCGCCGTGCAGCTGCTGTTTCACGATGCCGACAGTTATACATTTATGGACAGTGAAGATTATGAACAATTCATGATGCCGACAGCAAGCCTTAGTGACGAAGCAGTGTTCCTGTATGACGGCCTGGAAGGCCTTAGTGCGCTGATCAGCGAGGGCGAACTCCTGGGTATCGAATTGCCGAACACCATGCCACTGGAGATCACCGAGTGCGCGCCCGCTATGAAAGCAGCATCTTCCTCGGCAAGAACCAAACCCGCGACGCTAAGCACCGGGCTGGTGGTACAGGTGCCTGAATACCTGACGCCGGGAGAGATCATCAAGGTTAACACTGAGACGCGCGAGTTTATCTCTCGAGCCTGATAGTAAGATATGAAACATTCGACATCTTATATCTCTCCTCTATCTGCAGAGCAACAGCAGATAGTCATCGATGAGACTATTAGCTACATAAAACAGGCCATCGATCTCTTCAGTATAAGAGATAAAGCTGTGGATATCATATTTGATCTTAAAGGCCGCTCAGCTGGTATGTATAGAGTGAAAAACAACAGAGGCCTGGTTTTCTCACGTCAGCAGAGAGAGATACGTTACAACCCCTATATCTTTTCAAAATATTTCGATGACAATTTCGCAACCACCATACCGCATGAGGTCGCCCACTATGTCACCGATATCATCTACGGATTAAAGAATATAAAACCACATGGCAGGGAATGGAAGGAAGTGATGGATGCTTTCGGCGCCAACGCAAGCGTCACCGCTGATTATGACCTTGCCGGATTGCCGCTAAAAAGACAGGCCGTGTTCACTTACCAGTGCGCCTGTCGTGAACACCAGCTTAGCACGACGAGACATAACAAGATCACAAAGCGCCGGTATCAGTATACCTGCAACTATTGCAAGCAGTTGCTTCGTCAAAAACATGAAGCTGATACTCTGACCTAGTTATATAACCAGGTTAACGGAACTGGCTATCGGTTTATGGCTCCTCACCATAATCGATGGTGATCTCTTCATCGGGGCTGATATCACGTAATGCATACAACTCGAAACCTATGAACTCGGCATGCGGATCAGAACTATGGTTAAGATATCGCAACAGGTTCTTACCATCACGACCGACCCATACCTCATCATATTTCTCTACCCACAACACGTGCGACCCGTTCTCATTGACCATCGGGCCATCGTACTCCCCCATGTAATCGCCCTCTTTGATTTCATTACGAGCGAATAAACCGTTGCCGTGGATGCCTGATTCTTTTGTATAAAACAACTGGAGTAATTGTTCATCTGATAACATAAACACTAACCTGTAACTTGTTCTTATAAATTTTACGGTATTTTATCACGGGTTTATTTGTCGCGGAATCAAATATGAAAAACTCCAGCGCCACAAAAGGCAAGATCAGGGTGCCTTTCGTTCTTCGTTACATCCGTTTTGTTTACCAGACACTCGGACGGCTGTTTCCTGAACATTATGGTAACCGTGCATATGAACAGTGGTTCACGACGACAAGATTCAAGGCACCGGGCTATGAACAACCCGCTCTCGATACTGCACAGAGAGAAACCGTCATCGTTAATGACATGCCGATTGCTGTGTATATCTGGCCAGGACTGCATAGTGATTATGACAAGACTGCATTATTCATACACGGCTGGGCCGGTCGCGGAACACAGGTCGTTAATTATATAGACAGTCTTAATTCGGCCGGCTTTCGTGTCATCAGTTTCGATGGTCCGGCACATGGCGCTTCACCTGGCAGGCAGACGAGTGTACTAGAGATGACAGATACCGTGCTGGCACTCGGCAGACATTATGGGAAGATTGATGCGGCGATCACTCACTCATTTGGTGGTATGATCCTGGCATTTGCCATGTCACTGGGTCTGAAGATAGAGCGCGCCGCAATGATATGCCCACCAGGTAACATCGAGATAATCCTTGATAACTTTCAACGGATACTCACACTGCCTGAAAGCGTTATGCAGGTATTGATCAGGAAATCGTATGCTACCCATGGTCAGATCACCAATGATGCCGTCGACACAGTGAACAACTTAAAGACCTCATCATGCAGAGGACTGGTCATACATGATGAGGATGATTACGATATCTCATGGCATAGCGGTGAAGAGATAGCCGAAGCCTGGCCAGGAGCAAGATTCATAAAGACCAGCGGATTAGGCCATCGTCGTATCATCCATGATAGAGAGGTAATAAAACACATTACTGATTTTCTAAAAGATGATCATTAAATTCCATATTCTTCTAAAATAACTATCATACTTATTACATGCATTCTTAACCGTGGTCAAACTTCTCACTCTTATCTCTGGTTGTATCCTGGGCTTCTCAGGCTATGCCT
>CBDUKK010000068.1:0-7493 GCA_965367795.1 uncultured Gammaproteobacteria bacterium | reverse complement strand
CACAGCCCTGACACTCAAGTGGTTCGGTAATGCCAAGCTTACCGCTATCACAGAGTAGTATGTAAACACGATTGACTCATGGATGAGTCCTGAGTGATTTGAGACCGACATGGTGTGATGCTACGACCTGCCCAGCATCATAAACTATCAAGGTACTCCTTCTGCCATTGCAGGTATAAAGTGTGTGCGTGAGCGGCGAAACTTTCTCTACTGTTAAAAGCATCAGGCTGGATGGCATCAAAAACATAGTAGTTGACCCGGTTATTATCTGATTTGAATATCTGCCAAAGCTTTTTAACAAGAGACTCATCCTTCCATACAAAAGCTTGCTGATCGATATACTGAAGAAATACAGGCAAGATCGGTATACCCGTCTGTAACGATATCTCAAATGCACCGCTATGAAACCTCTCGAATATACGTGCTCCTTTGCAGCCGCCTTCAGGGAATATAACGATATTCTTCCCGCATCTGACGGCTTCAGACAGTGCCTCCTTGGCCGCCTGGCGAGAGCTAGCGCTGCTCCGTGCGACATAGATCGTTCCCGCATAATCACTGATGCGTCCAAGGACGAACCAGTCTCGAACACCGGCCTTGGCAAGCGGGTAGATGTCAAACAGCGCCGGGACAGCAAAGTCTTCCAGTGCCGAAGGGTGGTTTGCTATCAGGATGAACTGCTCAGGCAAAGGCTGTATGTTTTTATGGATCAGCCTTAGATCGACATCGAGTGCCCTCACCATGATGCGACACCAGTAACGCGCGAGGAAATGATAGTAACGCCCGGAGAATGCTCGTGGCAGATGCGATAGCAGGTACAGCAGGATGCTCAATGCGATGAGGAAAAGCCAGGTGACGGGCAATACAAAGAGATTTTTTATGAATTTAAACATCCATCGCTGCCTTGCCCTGTAGCTACTCTAGAGATAGCTGATGATTCTAATCCCGTCTTCGACTCTGGTTTTTTCTTCTGTTACGCGACACGTTCTCGCCGAGATGCGTAATCAGTGGGAAACTCACATCACTGATCTTACGCCAGTCTCCTCGGCGGGTCTTGAGGATATTATTCTGCTGTTCGATCGTTTTGCTGTCTTTCATATCTTTTTGAAGATGTAACAGACGTTCCATTTTTGCCAGATCTTTATCGCTCAGATCCATCGCAGCATCAACCCAGATGTCGACGATGTCATATAGATTTTGACGCGTAATAGGGTGCACGATCTGACGAATTTTTTTGATAGAACGGATCGTGTTATGAGACTGGTTATGGCTCTTTAAATAATCTTCCACCGCCTGTTCACCTTCACCGTCTTCTGCCAGTATATCGATAACCCCCATATCATAGAGCTCTCCGGCGTTATATGTCTTGCCACTGAGTATTATCCGTTCTGCAAGTGCTGATCCTATGCGGCGGGTGAGCAGGTTATATGCGCCCATTCCCGGGAACAGATTAAACAGGATCTCCGGGAATCCCATCTGAGAGCTACGCTCAGCAACGATAACATCGCTGGACAGGGCCATCTCAAATCCACCGCCAAGAGCCTGACCCTGTATCAGGGAAACGGTGGTGATCGGTAGATCAAGGTTATCGATGTTGCGGTGCAGTAGATTAATACACTTATATGCATAATCTCTCAGCCTTTCGATCTCGCGATTGACGATGCATTGTTTAAACAGGCCAAGATCACCGCCAAGATTGTAGATACCCGGTGTTTTAGACGCCAGGATAAGGTGGCGGAACGGCCAGATAGTATCTGGGTGCTGAGTTTTGTAGGTTGTCGTTAGCTGATATTGCAGTTGTACGAGTTCATCGATAAGCGTGGTATTAAGACAGGGACGAGGCTCAGGCTTCATCCAGCACCAGATAGCACTGGTATCGGGATCATAGCGGGTGTTGAACTGGGTATATTCTTTATGACTGTTACCGGCCACGTTTTCGGGCGGTTCTATCTGCTCTTTGGCAGCTGTTTCATGGTCAATCTTCACTGGATTTACCTTTATTATTATTAAAATGCCATCATTTATGTTTACATCTTGGCAATTTTTACTTAAAACAGCAAATTAATTTTTATTTTAATTATATTTTCAATGTAACTGAAATATATGATAAAAAGCCATAGACGTATAGCAGTCAAATACGTATTATTGAAGTGTCCTGTTAGTACAAACTGTATTGATTTTTCTTCTGCGTACTTTAAGGAATGGGCACTAAGGATGCTAAAGGATTAGGCGGGATTTAGTTATCTTGTGTGCAACTCAGTTGATAGGTTAAAACATTGTTAAATAACCATTTTCTGAAGAAAACTATGACTTTCGACAAAGTAGCACAAATAATCGCCAAAGTTGCTCACTGCAAAATACAAGATGTTAAACCTGAATCCGAATTGATAGCACTCGGCGTAGACTCACTAAAAGCAATTACCGTGTTATTCGAACTCGAAGAAGCTTTTGATATCGAGATCCCAAATGAAGTCATTTCCTCGATCGTGACCGTCAGTGATATCCTGGAAAAAATAGACGAAATACGTCAGTAAAGCCACCTGAGATAATACAATGAACCGCCGCCGTGTCATGATAACTGGAATAGGTGCTATTTCTGGTTTGGGCTTAAATGCTTCTGAGTTTTGGAAATCATTAGTTGCTGGTCGCTCCGCAATCAAACCGTTAGACCCATCCATGGACGGTGTGAAAATCAAAATCGGAGCAACAGTGCCCGATTTTGATGCAGAGGATTATTTTTCTCCCGATGAACTCACCCTGCTTGACCGTTATTCACAACTTGCCGTCATAGCAGCACGTGAAGCAGTGGAAGATGCTGGTCTAATCAGTGGTGAAGATATGCTTACTGATGCAGCAGCCATAATAGGCAGTGGCGCTGGCGGCAAACACACTGATGAAGCGACCTATGATCAACTCTATAAACAGCAGCGTTCACGGGCCCACCCTCTAACCATACCCAAGGGTATGCCAAGTGCTGCAGCCAGTATGGTCAGCCTGCACCTCGGCATAAAAGGGCCTGCTTTCGTTCTAGCCAGTGCCTGTGCATCAGGCTCTCATGCGATCATTCAGGGGATGGCCATGATCCAGTCAGGAATAATTGATGTTGCCCTGGTTGGCGCTTCTGATGCTCCATTCACCTATGGACTGCTCAAATCCTGGGATGCATTACGCGTAACCTCCAATGATACATGCCGGCCGTTTTGCAAGGATCGTAGCGGCATGGTACTAGGCGAGGGGGCCGGTATGTTAGTGCTCGAGTCTGAAGAGCATGCACTCAAACGTGGTGCTCGAATCTACGCTGAAATCGTTGGCTGCGGTATGACTTCAGATGCCGGGCATATTACGCGACCGGATGTTGATGGCATTATTAATGCCATGAATAAGGCCCTGCATCATGCAGAAATCGATCCACATGAAGTTGATTATATCAACGCGCACGGCACCGCGACACAGTCGAATGATATAGTAGAAACAGAAGCTATCAATGCGGTTTTCGGTGAGCATAGTAAAGAGTTAGCGGTCTCTTCCACAAAATCAATGCATGGTCATGCCCTCGGTGCCTCCAGTGCTCTGGAGATCATCGCCACCATATTATCCATCTATCATGACATCATTCCGCCAACGGCGAACTTTACCGTTGCAGATGAGAGATGTAACCTGGATTATGTGCCAAATAAAGCGCGACAGCGGGTAGTCAATGTCGCCATGTCTAACTCGTTTGCCTTTGGTGGTTTGAATGCCAGTATCGCGCTTAAAAAATATACTGAAAACAAGCTATGAGTATTGATCCATACGAAGACTTACGAAAACGGGGTATTCATAGATATGGCTCTGATGAACTTAAAAAGTTTGAGAGACAGCTGACCAGGTATTTCAGCAGAGAATACGAACGCTATCGAAACAGCGATGATCAGTCAGTTAGCATAGACCAGGGCCCACTTGCTATCGAATCTGACAAGCTTGCTGACCATCACTACAATGAGGGTTTAACTTTTTTTAAAAATTTTCTTGATAAGGATACGATGTCATACAGCATGGCATATTTTGATGCTACAGCTGATGGCGTGATGAATAGCGTGAAAACACTCGGACAAGCGCAGACCGATAAGTTTGCCCTGATCGCGAAAAGGATGAAACTTAAAGGTGGTGAAAAGCTGTTGAACATAGGCTGCGGCTTTGGTTATTTTGAACAGTATCTTCTAAAAACATTTCCAGATTTAGAGATCACATCGATCACTCACAGCAAGGATCAGTATGATTTCATCATGAAACATACCGAAGAAACTGCTGATCCGGGCTCTTCAGAACGTCTAAAATTATATCTAGCTAAGTTCGATAGAGATATTGTTCCTGTTCTCGGCAGAGAGAAATATGATGTAGTCTGTTCGATCGGGATGATGGAACATATCAATAATATCGAATTATTCTTCGAGATCATCAACCAGTTACTGGCCAGGAATGGCCGCATGTTTCATCATCTAATCGTATCACGTGACCTCATACCGCAACTTCTGGACTCTAGCAACACCCTGATCGGCGCATACTTTCCTGGCGGTAAAGTTTTACCTTTTGCCGCCTTAAATACAGATTTAGCCGGATTCACTATCGCAGAGTCCTGGTTCGTGTGTGGCTTAAACTACTGGAAGACTCTGGAAAAGTGGCACCAGAACTATTGGCAGAACATGGACCGTTTGTATCCACAGATAATGGATAGTGAAAGAGTTGAACACTGGAACAATTACTTCGTATTATGTAAAGCGATGTTTTTTCCTGAGCACGGATCAGCTTATGGCAATGGTCAGTATCTCTATATAAAAAACTGAACCGGGCAATCGAAGATCAATGCTTGGCGTGACGGTTAAGGTAGCTGAACTTGTCACTCAACCAGTTGTTAACACCCTGGATATCTAGTGGTTGACTATAGAGATAACCCTGAACGATAGCGCCGTTCAATTGCTTGATCTTTTCTAGTTCTGCTTCTGTCTCAACACCTTCAAAAACGTTCTTCATGCCGAGACTTGTGCTCATATTCACGATGGCCCTTACGATGTTTTCAAGGGTTGCACTCTTATCGATATCCCTGACAAAACTCTGATCAACTTTTATAGTATCGATCGGTAACCGGGTCAGGTAGCTCATCGATGTATAACCTGTACCAAAGTCATCCAGCGATATTGAACAACCCGCCTCGTGCAACTGATTGAGAAAAACTTCGGTAGTCTCGAAGTCCTTTATCAATAATGATTCTGTAATCTCGAACTCTATACTTGCCGGGTTGATTCCAGAGTTGACAAGTTCATGCCTGATAAAATCGATTAGGTGGATATCAGCGCATTGCAGTGCAGATAGATTTATCGCGATCGTAGCATCCCCTGGTCGCCCTGAACGGATGAAATCTATCACATCCTTGATCACCCATTTACCGACTGAATAGATGAGACCTGTTTCTTCGAGAAGAGGCACAAACTGATCAGGACAGATCGAACCAAGATTTCTATTCGTCCAGCGAATCAAAGCCTCGAAACCAACGGTTTCTCCAGTCAAACAGTTGATCTGAGGTTGGTAGGCCATCGAAAACTCATTTCTATCGAGAGCCGTATGTAATTCGTTTTCCAGAATCAGGCGTTCACGCAACCGGTTAGACATGCTCTCATCATAAAACTGCAGACGGTTTCCGCCGCTCTTCTTTGCACTGAACATCGCTGTATCTGCATTTCTGACGAGCTCCACGGCAGAACTCCCATCATTTGGATAGACACTGATGCCTATGCTGGCGCCTATATGGATTTTATGCGAGTCGATCTCAAATATATTTGTCAGGCTTTCGATCAGTTTCTGTGCGATCAAGATAGCCTCATCACTGTTCTGCATGCGTTTGATCACGACCACGAACTCATCACCGCCATTACGTGAGATGGTATCTTCTTTGCGTAGAGTCTCTGATAAGCGCTCGGCTACTTTCTTTATCAGCCTGTCACCGATATTGTGACCCAGGCTATCGTTTATCGCTTTAAACCTGTCCAGATCAATGAACAGGATACCCAGTTCTTGCTGATTCCTCCTTGCCGTTTCTATAGAATCATTGATCCGATCGATCAGCAGATTCCTGTTAGGCAGGTCCGTCAGTTCATCGTGGTAGGCAATATACTCGAGGCTCTCCTCGGCTTTTTCTTTATCTGCTATCTCCTTGATCAGGTCCTTATTGATGTTTTCTAGCTCTATTGTCCTCTCTATCACTTTTTCTTTGAGGTCACGTTTACTGTCTTCCAGTAAGACCTGGGTTTGTGTCCTGTGTATTACTTCGTTATTCAGGTCATCGATTAGTTCTCTGTTTTTCAGATTGAGCAACATCTCACGTTTATGGCTGCGATTAACTTTTAGGCTGGTTGATATCATTATCGCAACAAACATAAAAAATGCAGCGGCCATATACGAGTTGATCTTGTCACCCTGCATTGCAAACACCGTAAAAATACAGATAGCCTGTGGGCCGATGTATGCCAGATAGGCAGGTAACCAGACCGAGAGTGTCGCAATGCTACCCGTGATCATTCCAAAATTAATCAGGAAGACCATATTACGGATAGCCTCGTCTTCGTTTGCCGATTGCATCAGTGAAAACCAGCCCCACGCGATACCTATGACTAAGGTCAATAACAGATGGGATCCTAGAAAGGTGACCAGCTTGTCTTTATCATAGTTAGCCAGGTATTTATCGGATAGCAGGATGCGGATAATAGATAAGATGGTGACAGCTGCGGCCAGCAGCAATGCCGCAGACCTGAGATGTGTATCGATGACGAGGCCATAGACTATCCAGACGGCCAATATGTTGCCGAGTCCTCCTGAACGCGTAGCTTCAAAAAGGGGGGCGACCTGTTTCTGTAAGAGTTCTGTGTCTATTTTTTGAAATTTTTTAAACATATAAATGTAAATATTGTTTACTACCTAATACAAATTTATACATCCTGTAAAAATATTAAGTACGCTTTATAGCTCATTTACATTTGGGGTGCGCATCAGTAATCATTGTCTTCAGAAAAACAAGCATAGACTAAGTATTACTTATTGGTTATATTTTCCGCAAACAAAATTGACGGAGCATGATAATAAATTACCTTAATATTGAGTAATAAGATATTGATTAATAAGATTATAATGAGTAACTTCCTGTTTTCATGCTTTACCTGGAGCAATCACAAGAATATAAAATCTTGACGATAAAAAAACCCTGCACTGCAGGGCTCTTTTATCATAAGACTGTAATCCTGTATTTAGTTTGAAACATCATTACCAATATTTCCGTCTTTCATCTGAGAAGGCAGGTCCTGCATATTGTCCTGCACCTGGTCACCCATATCGATAGGATTTGGTACGGACACTTCAGGGGCGGTCCAGCCTCCTGGCATCTCGCCCATACGGCTAGGCGCATTGATCATGTCGTCCCAGCTATTCTCCCAGTTACGTTTGTTTGGATTCATCCATTTACTCGGTCC
>CBDUKK010000067.1:0-7646 GCA_965367795.1 uncultured Gammaproteobacteria bacterium | reverse complement strand
CCATACGGCATGGGGTGAAGATAGACGCTGATAATGCTCAGCTGAACCGTGCCTGCGCCAGGCTGGACTGTCGCAGAAAATCCTGTTTCCCCTTTTTACCTCGTAACCACAAACTCAATCGCTTCTTTGGCCGTCTGTTACGCCGCCCGGGTCCAGAAGCGACGGTTCATAGCCTGCTGTTCTAGTTCTGTCGACTGGCAGGTGAGCAGGGCAGCGCCATCCTGTCGGTTTAAACTCTTAATTATACCTATAGCGTGCCATTGGATTTACGATAACTCTCTTTATCAGGTAAAATCAGCTGGATTTTCCTCATTGAATTGCATGGCGCAGATGCCATCAAATTAAATATTCAAATACTTTATTCGGGACCAAAGATGATCATTACACCAAAGATTCGTGGCTTTATCTGTACAACGACGCATCCGACAGGATGTGAGCACAACGTTAAAGAGCAGATTGCCTATACAAAAGCGCAGGCAGAGATCCCCGATGGCCCAAAACGGGTACTGGTGATCGGTTCATCGAGTGGTTATGGTCTGGCCTCGCGTATTACGGCTGCTTTTGGCTGTGGTGCCTCGACCATCGGTGTGTTTTTTGAAAAACCGGCAACGGAGAAGAAGCCGGGCACCGCGGGCTGGTATAACTCTGCTGCGTTTGAAAAGTTTGCCCACGAAGCAGGCCTGTATGCAAAAAGTCTCAATGGTGATGCTTTCAGTAGTGAGGCAAAAGCCAAAGCGATCGAACTGATCAAGCAGGATCTCGGGCAGATCGATATGGTCATCTACTCTCTGGCCTCACCGGTTAGAAAGTTGCCTGATACCGGTGAAGTTGTGCGTTCTGTACTCAAGCCGATTGGTAAGCCTTATACCACCACGGCAGTCGACACCAATAAGGACACGCTCTATGAAGCAACAGTAGAACCAGCAACCGAGGAAGAGATTGCCAACACTGTTACCGTGATGGGCGGCCAGGACTGGGAACTGTGGATGAAGGCATTGTCTGATGCCGGCGTGCTGGCCGATGGTTGCAAAGCGGTCGCCTATAGTTATATCGGCACCGAGATCACATGGCCGATCTACTGGCAAGGTGCGCTGGGTGAAGCAAAGAAGGACATGGACAGGGCGGCACATGTCATCGATAGCGAGATGAAAACGATCAACGGTTCAGCCAATATCGCTGTCTTGAAAAGTGTTGTCACACAGGCGAGTTCAGCGATACCTGTTATGCCGCTTTACATCGCCATGTCGTTTAAGAAGATGCGCGAACAAGGTATTCATGAAGGCTGTATCGAACAGATAAGCCGCATGTTTCGCGAACGTTTGTACCGGTCCGATGGCAGTGCAGCAGAAGTTGACGATAGCAACCGTCTGCGTCTTGATGACTGGGAACTGCGTGATGATATACAGGCGCACTGCAAAGCGTTATGGCCGCAGCTCACGGATGAAAACCTGGCCGAGTTGACCGATTATAAACTCTATAAAGATGAGTTTTTAAAGCTGTTCGGCTTTGGCGTGGAAGCTGTCGATTATGATGCAGATGTAAACCCTGTGGTCGATTTCGACGTTATAGACATCTAGACGTTAAACATCAAATCACAGAAGTCTAAATGCTTTGACTGATCCCGGCTTGTTAAATCATTGTGGCAGTTTATAGTGTAAGATTCGCTCCGGGAGTTGGCCAGGCAATCGCGCCGGGTGATTTATCATCCGGGGAGGAAAGTCCGGGCTCCACAGGACAGAGTGCCAGGTAACGCCTGGGGGGTGAGAGCCTACGGAAAGTGCAGCAGAAAATAAACCGCCAGTCCGTTTGGGCTGGTAAGGGTGAAATGGTGCGGTAAGAGCGCACCGCGCAACGGGTAACCGTTTGCGGCATGGTAAACCCCACTCGGAGCAAGACCAAATAGGGGGACATAATGCGTGGTCCGCGCTGTCCCCGGGTAGGTTGCTTGAGATGCATGGTGACATGTTATCCAGATGAATGATTGCCCACGACAGAACCCGGCTTATCGGCTGACTCCCTTTTTTATCATTTCATGGCCAATTCCTGGCCACCCTGACTATTATTTGTTCAAATTTTGATCGAAAAATGATCAATTTCTTCGTGAATTCTTGAAATTCACACTTATTGATTTTTCAGAAGCCTTGCAAACTTAAAGTAAATTATCAGCATTGGTAATCAAGCCAATGATTTAAAAAACATATCCTGTAGAAGCTCTTGCTGATTTTCTTAAATATGAGCTAAGTTGCTGTCAGATATAGATTTTTCTGTATTTGAATATAGAAAAATGCTTGACATTAGGTGGTTAGAATACCTATAGTGTCAATATGTGGGGGAAAGTGGGGAATTGTGGGTGATTATGTGATCCTCTCCCTATCCCGGATAATCCGGCTTCGAATGAATCGACGACAATAAACAGGAAACAATAATAAAAAATGCATTTCCGCGGCATTAACAACATAGCAGTAGACGCCAAAGGCAGAATGGCTATGCCGGCACGATATCGCGAGCGCCTGCTCGAAGGCTGCGGTGGCCGTCTGGTTGTTACTGTTGATCGCGATCATTGTTTGCTGGTTTACCCTCTGCCCGAGTGGGAGGTCATCGAAAGCAAGTTGATTGAATTGCCTAGCTTAAACAAACAGGCACGCCTGTTGCAACGTTTATTAATCGGTCATGCGACCGAGTTGGAAATGGATGCGCAGGGCCGAATTTTGCTGCCTGCGATGTTGCGTGATTTTGCTGGTCTGAAAAAGAAAGCGGTTTTGATCGGCCAGGGTAAAAAACTGGAGATCTGGGACGAAGAAACCTGGACCGAGAGCCAGGAACAGTGGGTGACGGCAGTACAGTCTGACGATGGTGAGCTTCCGGCTGCGCTGGAAGAGTTATCGCTCTAATTACTGGATGAGCGATTTCGGTCATCAGTCGGTGCTTTTGAAAGAAGCGCTGGAGTCGCTGAATATTCGTCCTTCAGGAATATACATTGATGCAACTTTTGGCAGGGGTGGCCATAGCCGTGCCATTTTGCAGCAGTTAGACGAGACAGGAAGGCTGATTGCATTTGATCAGGATCCGGAGGCGGTAGTTTATGCCAGAGAGCATTTTACCGATGAGCCGCGTTTGACCGTAGAACACTGTAACTTCAATCAGGTGGCAAGCGTGGTTGAGCAATTTGGACTAACCGGGAAAATCGATGGTGTGTTGATGGACCTGGGTGTTTCATCGCCGCAACTTGACGATGCTGAGCGTGGATTCAGTTTCTTGAGATCGGGTCCGTTAGATATGCGTATGGATACAGAGCAGGGTGTTACTGCTGCTCAATGGTTAGCGAAGGTAAAGCCGGCTGACCTGATAAATGTTCTCAAAAAATATGGCGAAGAAAAATTCGCCAGACGGATTGCGACAGCCATCATAGAAACACGCGAACAGCGTGAGATTACCGAGACCGGTGATCTGGCTGAGATTATCTCGAACGCAATTCCAGTAAAAGAAAAACATAAACATCCTGCGACGCGTAGCTTCCAGGCGATTCGTATATTTGTGAATCAGGAATTGCGCGCCATAGAGCAGGGGTTGCAGGGAGCGGTAACAGTTCTGGCGAAGGGCGGGCGCCTGTCAGTGATCAGTTTTCATTCACTGGAAGACAGGATTGTAAAACGATTTATGCGGGATATTTCCAGTCGGCCCAGGTTGCCTGCCGGATTGCCTGTGATGGAAGCAGATATAGAAGTACCTTTTCGGCTGGTTGGAAAACCGGTGGTGGCAGGTGCGAAAGAGCTGAAACTGAACCCGAGAGCGAGAAGTGCGCGGCTGCGTGTACTGGAGCGACGAAAATGAATGAAAGGCAGCGCATATTAATCGTAGTCACGCTTTTATTTAGCCTGGTCCTGGGGTCGGCGATTTTGCTTGTCTATAGCAAGCATCAGAGCCGTAAGCTTTTTGTTGAGCTGCAGCAGCTCAGGCATGAGGTTGATGCGCTGAACACCGAGTGGAGTCAGTTACAGCTGGAGCAGAGTGCATGGTCCGGGCATGGACGTATAGAGCGCATTGCAAGAAAACAGTTATCGATGGTGATGCCGGAATCAGATGATGTGGTGTTTGTAAAACAGTGAAAAGTTATCGTCAAAATAAGCAGGACTCAAAGCCGTTAACAAGCTGGCGACGTCTGTCGGTGGTTACGGTCTTCATCCTGCTGGCGGCCACCTTGCTGGTTAAGACGCTGGATATGCAGATTTTGCGTAGCGAGTTTTTCGAGCAGCAAGGTGATGCGCGTCAGCTACGTACCGTGTCCATCACTACGCATCGAGGTGATATCGTCGATAGAAACGGTGAGCCATTTGCCGTCAGCGCACCAGTGAATAGTATCTGGGTTAACCCAAAAGTTGCGAAAGATCATTTGGGCGAACTTGGCGATGTGGCAAAATTATTGTCACTGGATGCGATCAGTCTAAAAGAAAAAATAAAGCGTAATACTAGTCGTGAATTTTTATACCTGAAACGCCACGCATCACCCGAACTGGCCGATGAAGTGATGGCATTAAAAGTGCCGGGTGTGGCTTTGCAGAATGAATACCGTCGTTACTATCCGAGCGGTGAAGTCGCTGCTCACGTTATCGGTTTTTCCGATATCGATGATAATGGCCAGGAAGGGGTTGAGCTGGCCTATGATGACTGGCTTAAAGGCCGTTCCGGTAAAAAGCGTGTAATACGTGACCGCCTGGGCCGTGCATTTGATGATATCGAGCGTATTCGGTCTGCAGAGCCTGGTAAATCATTAAAATTAAGTATCGATAAGCGACTGCAGTATCTGACTTATCGTACCTTGAAAGCGGCTGTGCTAAAGCATAACGCGGTTGCTGGCTCAGCAGTGGTGCTCGATGCGAATACCGGAGAAGTGCTGGCGATGGTTAACCAGCCTTCATTCAACGTGAATGACAGAAAGCAGTTGACACCGCAGGCGACCAGGAACCGTGCGGTTACCGATGTCTTTGAGCCGGGTTCAACGATGAAGCCGATCACTATTGCAGCAGCGCTGGAGAGTGGTCGTTGGAAGCCTTTCTACAAGGTAGAGACTGCGCCGGGCTACATGCGGGTTAAAGGTAATACCATCCGTGATACTAAAAACTATGGTGACCTGGATGTCGGTGGAGTGCTTGAAAAGTCCAGTAATGTGGGTATCAGCAAGATCGCCTTAGCTATCGATGCCGAAGAGCAGTGGTCTATGTATCAAAAGCTGGGTTTTGGTGTCTCGACTGACAGCGGTTTTCCTGGCGAAGTCGGTGGCCAGCTTTCACTTGATGCATTAAATAATGACTTCGTGCGTGCTTCGATGGCGTTTGGTTATGGTGTCTCGGTCACGCCGCTTCAGTTGGCACACGCATACTCTGCAATTGCGGCTGATGGTGTTTTACGTCCGGTCAGTTTTCTGCTTGATGAAGATGGGGAAAAAAGCGAAGTCGTTGAAGGTCAACGCGTGATGTCGGTGGAAACCGCTCGTGCGGTACGTAAGATGATGCAGCGTGTGGTATCGGATAAAGGCACTGGTGAGCGTGCCAGCGTGGCAAATTATAGTGTTGCCGGTAAAACCGGAACCGTGCATAAGTTTATCGCCGGCGGCTATGCAGAGGATAGATACCTGTCAATTTTTTCCGGTATGGTGCCGGCGGATAAGCCGGAACTGGTCATGGTGGTGATGATAGATGAACCGCGTAATGGTGAACATTTTGGTGGCCAGGTGGCAGCACCGGTGTTCAGCCAGGTGATGTCAGGTGCAATGCGCCTGCTGGATATCGCACCTGACAGGATATCCAAGAAACAGTTAATGAATGCAGACATAAATCCCCGTGATATTAGCAAAGAGGGCGGCAAGGCATGATGCAGAATGAAGTCGCATTAGATTTTTTACTCGAAGGTTTTATTGATGATGCTCTGGTAGAGCAGTGTCGGAATATAACCGTTACTGGTCTGGTGCAGGATAATCGAAAAGCTCGCAGCGGTAACCTGTTTTTCGCGCACCAGGGTTACAATACCCATGGTCTGCTATATGCGCAGGATGCGGTCGCCAAAGGCGCCACTGTCGTGCTATGGGATGGCGACCTGGAAAATCGAAGCGAGATCCTGGATTCGATATCGAATAAGGTTCTATGTATCCGCTGTGATGATCTGAAATATAAAGTTGGTCCTATCGCGTCTCGTTATTATGAGCAGCCGTCGCTTTCCCTGGATACTATCGGCGTTACCGGTACTGATGGCAAAACATCAATCGCACATTTCCTGGCACAGTGTCTCGATGCTTATGATGTGCACTGCGGGGTACTGGGAACCCTGGGTAACGGTTTTATCAATGATCTGCATCCGACTGGGCTGACAACGGTCGATGCTTTACAGGTTCAAAAAACGCTGGCTGAAATACAGCAGGCGGGTGCCAGGCATGTCGTCATGGAGGTGTCTTCACATGGGCTCGATCAGGGGCGCGTGAGCGGTGTCGCTTTTACTACGGCTGTGCTTAGTAATATGGCGGCTGATCACCTTGATTATCATGGCACGCTGGATAACTACGCTGCCGCAAAAAAACGTCTGTTCTATACACCGGGCCTTGGTGCCGCAGTCATAAACCTTGATGACGAATTTGGTCGTGAGCTCGCAAAAGAGGTCAGAGAGAACGTTTGCGTCTGGGGTTATAGCCTGGAAAAAGATGTTTCGGTCTACCATGATCTTGCTGATTACTTCGTCAATGCGCTTGAGATAAAGCCGTTTGAGCATGGTTATCATCTTGAGGTCAGTACACCGAAGGGCGAAGCATGTTTTGATATACCCCTGCTGGGACGTTTTAATGTTTCCAATGCGCTCGCCGTATTGTCGACACTGCTGGTCAGTCAGTTCACGCTTGAGCATGCTACCAGTAGTCTTAGCGCTATACATTCGGTCGATGGCCGTGTCGAGATTATTACCGAGCCGGAAAAGCCTGTCGTTGTAGTCGATTACGCACACACTGAACAAGGTCTATCGGCAGTTTGCCGGTCTATTCGTGAGCACTTCGATGGCCAGATATGGTGTGTCTTTGGTTGTGGTGGTGATCGTGATCGTAGTAAACGACCATTGATGGCTAAAGTGGCAGAGAAGTATGCCGACAGGATAATCGTTACTACGGATAATCCTCGTCATGAAGATCCGCAGGCTATCATCGATGAAGTGATGAGTGGTTTTTCATCGATGGAGAAAGTCGAGCCGATCCTCGACCGGCGCCAGGCGATCGATATCGCCATATCGAATGCGCAACCGGGTGATGTCGTGCTGCTTGCAGGCAAGGGGCATGAGACCAGTCAGATCGTCGGTGATGTGCATATCGCTTTTGATGATCGTCGTGTTGCTCGCGAGTTTCTTTCACTCAGGGATCCCGGAGTGCTTTCGTGATGATGATGTCGCAAGTAGCGCAGGCACTGGGTGCAACATTGCATGGTAAAGATGTAATGATTACGGGCGTATCTAAAGATACCCGTGATATAAAAAACGGTGACCTGTATGTTGCGCTCAAAGGTGAACGGTTTGATGGGCACCAGTTCGTTGCTGAAGCGAACGCATCCGGTGCCATCGGTGCATTGGTGAGCGCTTCTGTCTCGCTTGATGTGCCACAGGTGCAGGTCGAAGATACA
>CBDUKK010000066.1:0-7701 GCA_965367795.1 uncultured Gammaproteobacteria bacterium | reverse complement strand
ATCGGTACACAACAACAGAATGAGCGTTTTATCGAAACGCTCAGGCAGTGTTTGTGATATAAAAACATAAAACACTTACACCGGGTATGCTGGGATGATGCCAGCCGGTAGGAGCGGAATGTATTTCGCGATAACCTCTCAGATAAAACCACCATCGAATAAATAATAAAATCTAAATATACATAATGACAATATCAATCAATAATCTATGCGTTATCGGCACAGGCCTGATCGGTGGTTCATTATGTCTCGCTCTAAAAGCAGCGGGTGCAGTGAATAATATCATCGGTGCCGGTCGCAGCGAAGCAACCTTACAGAAAGCACAGCAGCTGGGAATCATCGATGCTTATGATCTCGATATCAGTAACGCGGTAAAAGATGCTGATATCGTTTTTGTTTCTGTGCCACTGGGTGCCATGGAAAGCGTGTTTGCACAGATCGATGCCGGCCTGAAACGGGCAGCTAATAAGACTGCGATCATCACTGATGCCGGCAGCTCCAAGCGACAGGTACAGCAGATCGCGGAAAAGGTTTTTACCGACGATTCGAATCGTTTCGTTGCCGGGCATCCTATCGCCGGCACAGAAAACAGTGGCCCGGCAGCAGCGTTTGCCGAGCTGTATAAGAACCGCCGTGTGATACTTACTCCGACCGCGGATACCGATGCTGCTGCAGTGAAACGCGTCATTGAACTCTGGCAGACGGTCGGCGCTGAGGTGGAAAACATGGATGCCGAACACCACGATAAAGTACTGGCTGCAACCAGCCATCTGCCACATATGCTGGCTTTTGGCCTGGTTCACTGCCTGGAAAATATGGATGATATAGAAGATGTTTTTCGTTTTGCCGCCGGCGGTTTTCGTGATGTGACTCGTATCGCATCCAGTGATCCGGTCATGTGGCGTGATATCTGCCTGAACAACCAGCAGCCTATCCTCGATATGATGAAGCGTTATAAGGATGAGCTGGATATGTTATATAATGCGCTCGAAGCAGGGGACGGCGAGAAACTGATGGAAGTATTCGAGCACGCAAAACAGACCCGCGATAAATTTACTCATTAATTTCTCGTCATTGCGAGGAACGAAGCAATCTCACTGTAATGATGTCCTGTTTTAAAAGTCGTCATCTAAATTTTTCTTAATGTTCTCGAAATGACAGCTAACTAATATTACTATATGAAATACATTGTACAAGGCGGTTTAGATAAGTCAGGGTTGCAGGGCAGCATCCGTGTGCCCGGTGACAAGTCTATCTCTCATCGTTCGATCATGTTCGGTTCCCTGGCCGAAGGCACCAGCCATATCAGCGGTTTCCTCGAAGGTGAAGACAGTCTGAATACCTTACGTGCATTTCAGGCGATGGGTGTGAATATCGAAGACCCGGTCGACGGCAAGGTGACGATCGAAGGCGTGGGTATGCATGGCCTGGCCGCACCAGCACAGCCACTTTATGTCGGTAACTCCGGAACATCGATGCGCTTGCTCGCCGGCCTGCTGGCAGGCCAGAAGTTTGATGTCGAGTTAAGCGGTGACGTCTCCCTGTCAAAGAGGCCGATGAAACGTGTCACTGACCCGCTTGCAGAGATGGGCGCAAAAGTAGAGACAGCGGAGGGTGGTAAACCGCCATTAAAGATAACCGGCAAGCAGTCATTAAACAGTATTGATTACCAGATGCCGATGGCAAGTGCGCAGGTGAAATCATGCTGCCTGCTGGCGGGCATGTATGCCGAGGGCAAGACCTGTGTTACCGAACCGGCGATAACACGCGACCACACCGAGCGCATGCTGAAAGCGTTTGGCTGTGATGTCGAGATCAACGGTTCCACGGCATGTATCAACGGCCCGGCGAAGTTGATCGCAGCCGATATCGATGTGCCGGCAGATATCTCTTCTGCTGCTTTTTTCATGGTAGGGGCATGTATCGCCGATGATTCTGATATCTTGCTGCAACATGTCGGTATTAATCCGACGCGTACCGGTGTGCTCGATATCCTGAAACTGATGGGTGCCGATATCACCTTTTCTAATCAACAGGAAATCGGCGGTGAACCGGTGGCCGATATCCGGGTTAAGAGTTCCAGCTTGAAAGGCGTTCACGTACCGGAGGAGCTGGTGCCACTGGCGATCGACGAGTTCCCGGTGATATTTGTTGCCGCTGCCTGTGCAGATGGGCAGACCATCGTCAGTGGTGCTGAAGAGTTGCGGGTGAAGGAGAGCGATCGCATCCAGGTGATGGCAGACGGCCTGATCGCGCTGGGTGTTGATGCCCGGGCCACAGAAGACGGCATGATCATCCAGGGTGGAGAGATCGGCGCCGGTACCGTGCACAGTCATGATGATCACCGTATCGCGATGGCGTTTGCCATGGCCGGTTTACGTGCCAGCGGTGAGATCCATATCGAGGACTGCGACAACGTCAATACCTCGTTCCCCGGGTTTGCCGAGCTGGCAGCCTGCTGCGGTCTTTCTATCCAGGTTATCGATGATTAAAAATAAAAATCTATTTTTTGCTACAGAGGCACAGGGAGCACAGCGTTATTCAGGTATTAAACCCATGACTCTCTCTGTGTCTCTGTGCTTCGATTCTTGCTTCTTGACTGCCGATGAATAAAACAGCACCTCAGGTAATCTGTCTCGATGGCCCCAGCGGTGTCGGCAAGGGCACTATCTGCCTGGCCGTGGCGAAAAAGCTTGGCTGGCACATACTCGATAGCGGCTCGTTATACCGGATCACTGCTCTGCAGGTCACCAGGAAATTTCCTGAACAGTCGATCTATGATATCGATGAGGCAGATCTCGCTGAGATCGCCTTAAATCTTTCTGTGTCATATGAAGAAGAAAATGACGAACTGGTGATCTTCCTCGATGGCGAAGATATCACGCAGCTCATTCGAAACGAAAAGATTGGCGCCCAGGCCTCTCAGGTAGCCGCCATTCCGATGGTTAGAGAGGCGTTATTGGCCCGCCAGCGCGGCTTTCAGGTCGAACCGGGGCTGGTCGCTGATGGCCGCGATATGGGCACCGTGGTGTTCCCGCAGGCCGAATTAAAGATTTATTTGACTGCAAGTGCCGAAGAAAGGGCTCAGAGACGCTATAAGCAGTTGAAAGACAAAGGAATAGATGCTAACCTCTCATCCCTTGTTGAAGAGTTACGTCTACGTGATGACCGCGATATGAATCGGAAGACAGCCCCGCTGAAACCGGCTTCGGATGCAATTATCATCGATACTACCACTCTGGATATCAATCAGGTGACGAAAGAAGTCATGAGCCTGGTCGATCAACGAGTTCGTTTGAGTTAGAAACTTAAGCAATTACTCACTGAGGTGGGTAACTATGGGTGGTCTGTCGCTAGGCAGGCTGTTTTATTAACTAACCGTGTCCTGTTTTTTATTCCCATTAAAAAACAAACACAAACAATCAAGAAAATACTATTATGTCTGAAAGTTTTGCAGAATTATTTGAAGAAAGCCTGAATCAAACCGTGATGAATACGGGCAACGTTATCATTGGTACCGTTGCTGATATATCCGATGGTTACGTTATTGTCTCTGCCGGTTTGAAATCAGAAGGTGTTATTCCAGTTAGCCAATTTACTAACCTGTCTGGCGAATTAGAAGTTGCTATCGGCGATGAAGTTGAGGTGGTATTAGAAGCCGTAGAAGATGGTTATGGTGAAACACGTCTGTCTCGCGAAAAAGCGAAACGTGCTAAAGCATGGATCACACTAGAGAAATCTTTCGAAGCAGAAGAAATTATTACCGGTATCATCACTGGCAAAGTCAAAGGTGGCTTTACTGTTGAATTAGGTGATATCCGCGCATTCCTGCCAGGTTCACTGGTCGATGTCCGCCCGGTTCGTGATACATCATACCTGGAAGGTAAGGAACTCGAATTTAAGGTTATCAAGCTTGATCAGAAACGTAACAACGTTGTGGTATCTCGCCGTGCAGTGGTCGAGAACGAGTACAGCGAAGAGCGTGAAGCACTGCTCGAGAGCATCGAAGAAGGCAAGCCGATCAAAGGCGTGGTCAAGAACCTTACCGATTACGGTGCGTTCCTTGACCTCGGCGGTATCGACGGTCTGTTACACATCACTGACATGGCGTGGAAACGTGTGCGTCACCCTTCAGAGATCGTTGATGTGGGTCAGGAAATCGAAGTCATGGTACTCAAGTTCGACAAAGAGAAATCACGTGTTTCTCTGGGTCTGAAACAGCTTGGCGAAGATCCATGGGCTGAGATCGCACGCCGTTACCCTGAAGGCTCACGTCTCTGGGGTAAGGTCAGCAACATCACCGATTACGGTTGTTTCGTTGAGATCGAAGACGGTGTCGAAGGTCTGGTACACGTCTCCGAGATGGACTGGACTAACAAGAACGTTAACCCGGCAGCTGTTGTCACGCTAGGTGAAGAAAAAGAAGTGATGATTCTTGATATCGATGAAGAACGTCGCCGTATCTCACTGGGTATGAAACAGTGTCAGCCTAACCCATGGGATGAGTTCTTCGCATCACATAACAAGGGCGACAAAGTTATTGGTACTATCAAGTCGATCACTGACTTCGGTATATTCGTCGGCCTTAACGGCGAGATAGACGGCCTGATCCACATGTCTGATATATCATGGGACGAGACCGGTGAAGACGTCGTTCGCAATTACAAGAAAGGCGACGAGATCGAAGCGGTGGTATTGTCTATCGATGCAGAACGTGAGCGTATCTCACTGGGTATCAAGCAGATGGAACAGGATCCTATCTCTACGTTCATCGCTGAGCACAAGAAAGGCTCTATCGTTAAAGGCACCGTATTGTCTGTCGATGCAAAAGCAGCGATCATCGATCTGGGTGAAGGTGTCGAAGGCACATTACGCGCTTCTGAACTGTCACGTGATCGCGTTGAAGATGCAAGCACAGTACTCAAGGTTGGCGAAGAAGTAGAAGCCAAGCTGATGGGTGTTGATCGTAAGAACCGCGGTATCGCACTGTCGATCAAAGCGAAAGACTACGATGATGAATCTGAAGCATTGAGAGACTTCTCTGATAGTCAGGATGCGACAGGTGCAGCACCAACATTAGGTGATTTGATGAAAGAGCAGATGAAGTCTAACGACTAATCCTGTTCACTGTCATCTCGAGCAACGGGGGAGATCTTATGCACTATACTCATAAGGTCTCTCGCCGGCGTTAGTGAAGACACGAATGAAATAAGTTTAATTGTCAGTTGAATGTTGAACTAACAACAGAGGAAGATACAAATATGGCTGAAGAAATGCAAGCAGATGCAATGATGAAATCAGAATTGATCGAGCGTATTGCACGAAAGCAAAGTCATCTCGCGTACAAGGATGTAGAACTGGCGGTTAAAAGTATCATGGAACAGATGAGTAATTCATTGTCCAGCGGCGAACGTATAGAAATACGCGGATTCGGCAGTTTTTCCTTACACTACCGTCCACCACGTTCTGGTCGTAACCCCAAGACAGGCGGCTCAGTAGCGCTTCCTGGTAAGTACGTACCTCACTTTAAGCCTGGTAAAGAGTTACGTGAGCGGGTCAATGCATCAATGCACAAAGAAGCCGAATCGAACACATAATCCGAAGTCATAAATACTTTAAAGAATGACCCTTGTATTGCTACAATCGTCATCTGCTTCGATATCAACATCTATCATAAGTTTTCCCGTTTTGATAAGACAGGGAAGGAACTGATAAAAAAACGTGTTTGATTTTTCACAACTACCGCTCTGGTCCTTAGCGATGATTCCGATTGCTATCGGATTCCTATGGTTGCTATTTCGCTCCTCGCAATCACATAAAAGACAGCAGTCCACATTATCTTCCGAATATTTCAAAGGCCTGAACTATCTGCTTAATGATGAGCAGGGCAAAGCACTCGATATCTTTGTCAAATTAGTCGAGTCAAACTGGGATACCATCGATACACATTTTGCCCTGGGTAAAATCTATCGCAAGAATGGCGAGATGGATAAGGCGATCAAGATCCACCAGGGTCTGATCGCAAGGCCGACACTGCCCGAACATTACCGTAGCATGATCCTGCTGGAACTGGGTTATGATTATCTCGGCGCAGGCTGGTTCGATCGTGCCGAGGGCCTGTTCAAAGAAGTCCTGATACAGGACAAGAAATCAAAAGAAGCTCGCCACAATCTCATCCTTATCTATCAACAGGAAAAAGACTGGTTCAAGGCGATCGAGATCGCGGATGACCTGTTTTCAGAAGACCCCGCCATTATCGGTCCGATGATCGCGCAATATTATTGCGAACTGGCAGATATCTGCAAGACCAAAGGTGATATCAGCCAGCTGGAAAATAATGCCAACAAGGCACTGCGTTATGATGCCAACTGTGTGCGTGCAACCATATTGTTAGCGGATCAGGCAAAAGCATCAGGTGATGACAGGAAAGCCATCAAACTGTATGAAGGAATCGAGAAACAGGATCCGGAATCGATGATCCTGGTCATCGATTCGATGTTGCAGTGTTATGAGAATATGTCCTCTGATAACAAGCTGTACGAATACCTGCTCGAGCTTCAGAGTCGCCATCAGAACCTGTTCCTGCAGAACGTGATCGCTTCTGTACTGGAACGCTCGCAGGGAAAACAGGCCGCCGTTGAATACCTGTCTGACAAGGTAAAACAGCAGCCCAGTCTGACAGGCCTGCAGAAACTGGTGGCATATAAAGAAAAGGAACTCGATACTGACGGAATATTCAATGATCTGACCACGGCACTGTCGGTGATGCAGAAAGACAAAGTCGCCTATCGCTGCCAGAAGTGCGGTTTCAGTACCAATACGCATTACTGGTTGTGCCCGAGCTGTAACAACTGGGGCAGGGTGAAGCCCAGTGTTATAGAGCATGATCATAATACAGTCGATGCAACTGAATAAAGTTGAGTATCGCTTCGATCTCAGATTACTGTCATCTCGAAAGTTTCATCTGAGAGATCTTACATCTGTTAGTTAATAACCTCTGTGACTTACACATTAAAGATAGATATAAAAGAATATGACAAATACATCACCAGTCATCGTTGCCCTGGATTTCCCTTCTGAAAAAGAGACCATGCAACTGGTCGAACAACTAGAACCATCGCTATGTCGTCTGAAAGTAGGTAAGGAGCTGTTTACCCGTTGCGGACCCGCACTGGTCAAACAGCTGGTCGATAAAAACTTCGATGTCTTCCTCGATCTCAAATACCACGATATCCCCAACACCGTAGCCAGGGCATGTGCTGCTGCTGCAGACCTCGGTGTCTGGATGTTGAACGTGCATGCCTTGGGTGGTGAAAAGATGATGCAGGCGGCCAAGGAAGCAATGAGCGCAGACGGTTCGCCGTTATTGATCGCCGTTACCTGGCTGACCAGTAGTGGCCAGGCCGAACTGGATGCGCTGGGTGTTCAAGCAACACCGCAGCAGATGGTCTCGAGACTGGCAGGCATGACGAAAAATGCCGGCCTCGACGGCGTAGTGTGCTCGGCACAGGAAGCACCGGTGTTAAGAGAAAGCATGGGTGAAGATTTCTGCCTGGTTACACCGGGAATCCGTCTTGCAGGTGCAAAACAGGATGATCAGACACGTGTCGTCACGCCAGAAAAAGCCATAGCCGACGGCGCAACCTACCTTGTAATCGGCCGACCGATCACACAAGCAGCAGATCCGTGTGATGTTCTAAG
>CBDUKK010000065.1:0-7769 GCA_965367795.1 uncultured Gammaproteobacteria bacterium | reverse complement strand
GAGAAAAACAGTTGTTCATTGATATCACCCAAACCAGACTGGGAACCTTCACCCGGAAAAACGTCTTTCTGGTAGATAACTGGAACGATGGTTCGCGTTATAAGAAGCCAGTCATCATTTATATCAACCGGAATAACCGGTTGTACGTTTATAAAAAATTTCTCTCCGTTGTCATCCAGTCCAATATTACGATCCAGATTTATCTGGATCGGAACTGTTATCAGGTTGGCAATAGGATTGGTAAGCTCCTGTGCCAGATCTGCGGCACTATCTGCGTGCACTACCAGAGGTGTATTCATGCCCAGAGCAATAGTCATCAACAGGATATTTAACTTTTGTATACGGTTCATTAAAATGCCCCTTTGTTTGAAATCAACAGATGCTTTTTGCACCAACTCCATTAAACTTTATACACATTCCGTGACGAATTATTGATTTATATCAGCCTTTACTCATTAAATATAATGATATATATTCATAATATATATGAAGTATATCGATTATTTAGGACTGGATGGTTACACGCTGCGCACATTTATTACGGTACTGGAAGAAACATCTGTATCGAAAGCCGCTTTAAGATTAGGCGTTAGCCAATCAGCCGTTAGTCACACTCTGGACAGGTTACGCCTGGCGTTTGATGATGCGCTATTTGTCCGTGATGGCCGTGGTATTATTCCTACTGCGAAAGCAGCTTCTCTTCGCGAACCGATAGAGTCGATAATATACAATCTCAAATCACTTGCAGAGCAAAGAGAATTTGACCCTCTGGTTGACTCACTGGAGTTCACTATTGCGACAAACGATTTCCCGATGTTGCTTATATTTCCCCGGTTGATAAAAAAGTTACAGTCAGAGGGAATCAAACCCCGCTTTCATTTTTTGCCCTCCGGCGTACCCAGTGCCAACCTGTCGCGGGTGTCGCGCTGCCAGTTGCTGATTACACCCGCGCCACCAAAAGCAAAAGATATTATTCAGGAGCAGCTGTTTCGGTCAAAAATGGTCTGTTTTTATGACGCCAAAGTTAGACAGCCGCCAAAGAGCTGGAAACAATTTGTGAATAGCAATTATGCAGAAGTTAAATTCAGTGACACCGAATCATCGATAATGGTTTTGCCATCTATTGACACATCAGCATTGAAGGAGCCCTCTATTACCGTACCAAGCTTTAGTACGCTAAGCGAGTTCATCAAAGGTAGCGACCTGATTACAACGCAACTGGAGCTGATGAAAAAAGGGCCATTAAAAGGACTGGATTCAACACCTTTACCAATAAAAACACAGCCACTTGGTGTCTACATGGCATGGCATCAACGCGACGACAAAACCCCGGCTCAGCAATGGCTCAGGCAAAAGATTAAAGAAACGGTTAAGCTGATCTTTACTGAAAAATAAAAATATACATTAAGCCTGAACCACCTCTTATACATGTTAATGATGTTACTAAACGTAGTGAATAACCTAACATGATCTAAAAACGTGAATGTCAGCTCTGTACTAATTTTTCCCAAAACCAGCCTATTTCTGCAATGTCTTCTTTGTGGTAATGTCTTCTTTTACGTGGTGTAGGCAGACTAACAAACGCAACATTGCGACCGGCTCAAGTGGCAGTCGAAAGCAGGCATTTAGCCATTCAAGTCGTTATTAACGCTAGAGCGATATCAGGCGTCTTGAGGTAAGTCGCTAAGTATTTTTCGAAGCTTGTCTATTTCAAGCTGCAGTTCATTCGAGTCTCGGGCAACACCAGGATTCAATGAAGCATGATCCAGGGCATCAATAACTGCATTTAGTTGGATGCGAGTTTTATATCCTTTAGCGTGTTCAACAATTTTTTCATATATTTTAATTTCTATTGAGCCAGAACTACCCATAATATTCACCTATAAATGAAAAAGCACCTTTCGAGGATGCCGTCCCCGGAGGAGCTGGTTACTAACGTTCTATGTTGCGCTTATTCTAACAACAACAGCCGCACCTAAATAATACTATCAGACCTGCCTTATGTCAGCATGATCAACCTGCCAGGCTTAGTGTCTTTTCTCCCTCTATGTCAGGATAGCTGTTGCCTGGTTTTATTTACTTATAATAAAACCATAGAGGTGAGGAGACTGATATGAGTTACCCCAGGACCATAAAAGAATAGCCCTGGATAAGATGTTTAATACCGGTTTATCCTTACGTTACATCTCCGATGAATTAAGTATACCGCGTGCCACGTTGCATTGTTGGAAGAAACAGTTTCCATTGGTAGTCAATGACAAGGAAGCTATCATTACACCGGCAGAGAGCTGGATACCAGATGGAAAGGCATGAACTTTTACGTGAACAGAATCAGGTGGTGATCCATGAGGCCATTGCTGCAGACTTGCTGAATCCAGAGCACGGTGACACCATCAATTCAGGTGAACTGATACGATCTATAGAACGAGACTCCATGGTCTGGGTACCTGCTTTCGGCTGCGACTTCAACAGTCACTCAGGCTAACAGGCCTATCACACAACCCCTACGGCCTTAAATCAATACTTTATTCAAGCAGCAGATGTTTTGAGGAAAATCAACCGAGCAACTGGTCAGTTATATAAGGTTATGATTTTCATTCCTTGTTTGTTTCGTTGTTTATTTCTTCACCAGCCTGATCACGTGTACATTGTAACGGGTCCAGAGGGTCCATCCGTATCGCCCATAAGCTGTTCTTTTTCACCCAGCGATAGAGCGTAAGCGGATAACTTTTTTCCTGGTCGGTTACTTCGTAGGCGGTAGCCGCCTCTGCCGTCCAGGTAAATGTACAGCTGTAATCATACTGGTAGCTGTCATAGACGATGACAACTGTGCTTTCGCCTGCCTCGAGATCAAGCTCATACGAAGGTTCTATGGCAGCCCCGTTGAGACTGACGATCGGGTAGTTGGATTTGATGAGCGCATAACCCTCTTGCTTAAAAACAGGTGCCTGCACACAGGCACTGAGCAGCATACTGATGAAAACATATAGTGTAATTGTTCTGCTCATCGTGCTGTCAGCCCAAACTTGTAACCATCGACATTATCGCCATAGATGATGCCCGCTCTTAGCCCCAGCATCTGCCAGCCAAACCAGTCGAGCGGTTTGATATTCATCTCCCATTCCAGGCCGCCGCCAAAATCAAAGAGACCGGTATAACCGAGGGATCTATTATTGTGACTGATAAATTTTGTGTAGTTTGCATATGCCTGCCATCGCCATGGCCTGCCCTCGCTGACCAGGCCTGTCGGACCAGTGTATCGGCTTTTAAACTGCACCGTATGGTTCACCTCGTTGTTCACATTCAGCGCCGGGTTATCTTCACTGAAAGAATCGGTATAGATCAAATTATAGAGAGCGGATAACTCTAGCCTGTTGTCACCGTACCAGCGCGAATAGAGTGCCTCCAGTGTTCCGGTGCCGGACGCCATCTGTGCACTGCTGGTGAAATAATTTACCGTGGAAGTCATTCCAGATGAATCAGTGAGCGCCAGGCCATCAACGACACTCTCTGTTTTCAGGTCTGACACCATCAAGGAGAGATAGGGGCGAAGTTTAAAATACTGGTTGACAGGAAAACTGAGCCCGAATGATCCTCGCAGCCCATACAGGGTTCTCGTCACGCCCAGCTTCACCTGCTCCCCGGTGTCGGCGACAAGCCTGATATTATCGTCTAACTCACCACCCACGATAGCCAGGCCCCAATAGCCATTAAAGATATGATCCCTGATAGTGAATTCAGCTGAGAAGCCAAGGCTGCCGCGCACCTGATCAGAGCGTCTATCATTATTATCTACAGTCAGCACTGCACCCTCCAGACCCGGCGTGGTGCTCATATTGACAAAAGCAATGGCCGAATCCCTCATATCTGATTCAGTTATCAAACCTGCATCGAGAACATCACTTAGATTCTGAGCAGACGCGACACCTGAAGTCATGAACAGTACAAGCGAAAGGTTTAGCGTTTTATATAGAGCCCTATTCATTCCAGGTAAATATATTGCAGTCTTGAATATCAGCTACAGTAAAAAATGCATGCCGATGTATGCGCCATCATATCCATAGGATATTTCCTGCTTCTCTAGATTATCTTCAATAACCACATCCGCATCAAAATACGCCAGACCCATGACAACACCGATATAGCTGTTGAATCGATATTGCGCATTTATCGATGTTTGAAAAACATTGGCACTCAGATCATCATATGAACCGGCTACAAACTCCACCTTGGTTGCAAAACTCCAGCTATCTGTAATACGAAACAAAAAATCCAGGCCTATCAACGGCAGAGGAGCAAATACTTTTGTCTCTTCTTCGATTGAACCTGAAGTCGTCACCCCATCGATGGTTATATCACCTTCGGCACGGAAAACATACTTGAGGTCAAGGCCATAGATACCGGCCAGCAAGTCGATCTTGCTATGGCCATCATTGAACAGGTTATAGCCATAATCCAGTTGATAGAAGTCTGTCGTATCAGTGATGCTTGCATTACCGACGACTTTTACATCTTCGAATGTTTTATCAATATTAAAGACATTCGACTCACGGTTGACATTGAAATATGAAAACCCAAGACGGTGTTTCGGCTTAAACTGATAAGCACCATAGATTGTGGTTACGACTGAAACCTCTGGTAGATCAAGATTACCTTCAAGATCGAGATATATGCTACGCGCCTTTGCTTTATCGGTATATTTCGCATTGGTATCAAACTTCACGACCGCTGTGCCAATCCCAAGAGCAAACTTGCTATTTTTATATGATTTTATTTGTTCCTGTTCAGCGCTTACCTTGCTGGTAAATGCTGCCGCAATAAACAGCAAAGCAAGCAATCTTGACAACCAATATTCAGACATTTGGATACTCGCTCATAGCACGCATTGTTTTTTTAACGCTTCAGTTTCTATACTCAAGCCTTGCTTTCGACTTTATAATTTTATCAGCATCATGCTCGAAAGGTTTTCACATTCTATTTGGGCGACTCATCCTGCGTTTGATCTGAGTGATCTGGTTTTGTCTCTTCCAGGACCTTGATACCTTTTTTTCTCTGCGTATGAACTATCTCCAGCTCTTTCTCCAGGCGATTACGTTTGCGTTCATCTTCGGCCGCTTCCAGTTTTTCCTTGAGCTTATTTTCCTTCTGTTTCAGATCTTTGAGCAACGTTTTCAGCTTCTTACGATAGTTTTTCTTCTTACTGGCTTCCGGTTCCAGCATATCACTGAGTTTATCTAGCAGAGTGTTCAGGCCCATCAGAAGCCTCCGTGGTTAGTGTTTCGTTTTCGGGTTCCGGATTAGTCGTAGTCACATTATCGAGTTCATGATAGTCGTCGAGTACATCATGAACTGTCTGGGTCAGGTCGCTATCCCTGGCCACATACAAGGTCTCAGCGGCCTGGATAAGGTTCGTCATGATATCTATAGCATATCCACTGTCATTCATCAGGGATGAGCCCATAATCGGGCTGATAGCACCTTTACCTATCAGGTCTGAAAGTGAATTGTTAAACCTTTCCCGGTCTTCGTTCACTATCAGCTTCAGTGCATCCAGTGATGACATATCGATAACGCCCTCATCTGACTCGCGCAGGTCGTTGATCTCACGGATGATATACGCGATCTGCACACGCACCTTGTTATAGGCCGCGTTCATATCTTTATTGTCCGGGCCAACATACCGGATCAGGTTTTTTTGCAGATGCTTGGTATCTTTCACAGACTCTACGATATTCATGCTGGCATCGCGTAACCAGTGGATCTTTGCCGAGTGTTCATCTTGCCGGGAAAACGTCGTGGTGCTGATAAATGCGATGATAGCACTATAGATACCCTTGATCCGGCGTTCATAGACTGCATCGATATCCAGTTTGTGCACACGACTCTGCGAGGATGCTATCTGCTCCAGATCAGCATCAGACATCACATCAGCCTGTCTGAACCCCAGGCCATGGATGATTATTCGCAAGGCTGCATCATAGATACGCATGGTCTCATTTCGCAGGGCCTCAACTGCGGTACCAGGATAATCTGCCGAGAGCCCGCTTAGATACTTTGGCTCATCAACTTCAGGCACTTTCTCCGGGATGAGTCTTTCTAGCATTGTCACCAGTTTACCGATGAATGGCAGCATCACGAGTACACCGATGAGATTAAAAATGGTGTGGAATACGGCAAGCTTCAGCGAATAGTCATCATTTGCGATGCCCACCTGTTCTGCAAACCACTCGATGAACTCCATTAACTGGTAGATTAGCGCGATCGCGATAAACCCTGTCACCAGGTTGAAGATAAGGTGCGCTGTAGCAAGCCGCTTACCAGCCTCATTGGCGCTCATGGCACCGATTATCGCAGTGATTGTGGTACCTACATTGGAGCCAATCGCCAGTGCCAGGGCATTTTCATAACTTATCTGGTTCACTGACAGCGCCGTAATAATAAGCACCAGAGTGGCATGACTGGACTGCATCACGACTGTCGCGACGATACCGATCAGGGAAAAAAGGAATAGACCCGGATACCCTGCTACAGAGAACTGGGAAAGGTCGATGTTAACGCTGAAGGCATCAAAGCCTTCCTTCATATAGTGGATGCCGAGGAACAGAAAGCCGAGCCCGGACAGGATATAACCAGCCCCCTTGAGTTGCTTGGACGGCTGGAACATCATGATCACACCGAACACCAGCATAGGCATCGCATATGATGCGATATTGACCTTGAGACCGAAGCCTGCGACCAGCCAGGCACCAGTCGTGGTACCGAGGTTGGCACCGAAGATTATGCCGATCCCGGCGGTCAGTGTTATCAGGCCCGCACTGAGAAACGAGATGGTGATGACCGAGACCAGGGAGCTCGACTGCATGATGGTAGTACTGACGATACCGAAGCCGAGGCTATGCAGAGTACTCGATGTCGTACGACGTAAGATTCTTTCCAGCGTGCCACCGGTAAACGCGCGGAAGCCCTCTTCCAACGAGAGCATACCAAAAAGGAAAATCGCCACACCAGCAGAGATCACCTTGAAATCAGGACTCATCCAGAATCCAAATCCCAGGATCAGTAATATCGTTGGCAGCAGTATTCTTCTTAACATGTCTTGATATCCAAACATGTACTATTCATGATCATTTTTGTTAGATGCGGCATCATCAGTAAGTTACGTACAATTGTACAGTCTACAACACATCATAATACCACTACAGTTATTACTACCTGATACTACGAGCCAATGAACAGTAAAAACGATAATAAGCATTAAGTATATTTATTTTTGAGAATTAATTTCTGCACCGAGGGGTTTCGCAACCTCACCTGCTTCCGATATAAAGCGAATATCTGCCACTAACATTGCGTGATCAGACAAGGTATCCGGTAATACCCGGTAATCCACGAACTCCATATCTTTGGTAATCAAAATCCAGTCGAGTCGTTTATCGTTATACGTGTTGTAATCTGCCGATTCAGGCCTATAGCTTTTAAAACGTGAGTTTCTAGTAAACTCCCGAATAACCGAGGTTTCAGCCAGCCACTGGCTATTGAAATCCCCCATGATGATCGTCGGATTCATCCGCGAAGACAATATCTCTATCATCTCTTTAATCTGCTGTTCGCGTACTGACTGTCTCGAGAAGTCCAGATGTACAGAAAGAATATCAAGTTTTCGCGTCTTATTTCCATCACCGTAAGGCCAGGCGATCTGGGCAAGAACGAAACCCTTATCCATTGTCGGTGGCGATGGCTCAAAAGTATGTTTGATCGTTTCAGCAAGC
>CBDUKK010000064.1:0-7842 GCA_965367795.1 uncultured Gammaproteobacteria bacterium | reverse complement strand
CCGCCAACCAGCCCCGGTATGCCGGCAAAAAACTCCGCCCCGGCCAGTCCATGCCTGCTACAGAAACGCGCCAGTTTTGCACTCGCAATACCTGCTCCGACGTACGCTGTCGTTTCATCGATCATTTCTAGCTGAGTCATCACACCTTGTGTTGCGATGACTGTGCCACCGTAGCCACCGTCTCTTACCAGCAGGTTACTGCCGAGACCCAGCCATAATAACTCCTCGCCTTTATCCAGTGCTGAAAGGTATGAAGCCAGTGCAGTCAATGACTGCGCCTGCACGAAATGCCTGGCCACACCACCAGCACGCCAGCTAGTGTGTCTGGACATGGGCTCATTATCTATAACCGTAACTTCTTCGATTTTTTTCATTGCTCTCATAACCACTGCTTCCACATAGAACACATCATGTTAGCCACGTGCCTCCAGCGATTCTTTTAACTGCGAAGCGATCCTGCCGATACTGCCCGCTCCCATGGTCAATACCAGGTCACCATCCTGCAAAACTGAGCGCAAGCTTTCATCAAGCTTTTCAACATCTTCCACAAATATCGGGTTTGCTTTACCCCGCGCACGAATAGCAGCACATAAAGCACGGCTATCTGCGCCTGCAATCATTTCTTCGCCGGCGGCATAAACTTCTGTCAGTAACAGAACATCACACTCGGCCAGCACCTGTGAAAAATCTTCAAAAAGATCGCGCGTTCGTGTATAGCGGTGAGGCTGAAAGATTGCCACCAGTCGTTTTTCAGGCCATGCATTGCTGGCCGCACTCAAGGTAGCTGCAAGCTCTGTTGGGTGGTGCGCATAATCATCAACCAGAGTCACCGAACCCTGTGCCATCTTTGCTTCACCGTACATATGCATGCGACGGCCAATACCTTCAAATTTCTTTAGTGCAGACTGCATATGCTCACTTGAAACGCCCAGCTCATAACCTACGCATATCGCGGCGAGAGCATTCAGTACATTATGCCGGCCGGGCATATTCAGCGTGATCTCTATCGCTGAACCGGCTTCTGGTAGCATCACATCAAAGGTCGTTCTGGACCCCTGGTAACGGATATTTGAAGCACACACATCCGCATCAAACTCTATGCCATATCGAATGATCGGTCGCGTTATCTCAGGCAGCAGGCTTCGGACTTCCGCATCATCGACACAGACTACAGCCAGACCATAAAACGGCAAATGATGTAAGAACTCGACGAACGTCTGTTTCAGACGTGAAAAGTCACCGCCATAAGTCGGCAGATGATCAGCATCGATATTCGTTACCACAGACATCATCGGTTGCAGGTAGAGGAATGAAGCATCACTCTCATCTGCTTCAGCAACCAGGTACTTACCCTGGCCCAGGCGCGCATGTTTAGCAGAGCTGTTCAGCTTGCCGCCTATGACATAGGTCGGGTCAAGGCCGGCTTCTGCGAGCACACTGGTGACGAGAGATGTCGTCGTTGTTTTACCATGCGTACCAGCAACAGCGATACCATGACTAAAGCGCATCAGTTCTGCCAGCATTTCAGCACGTGGTACTACCGGGATACGCCTTGCGACAGCGGCTTCTACTTCTACGTTCTCGCGACTGATCGCTGTCGAAGTCACGACCACATCGACGTCTCTCACGTTCTCTAGTGTATGCGAGTGGTATACTTTTACGCCTGATTTTTTCAATTGCTCAGTCACCGCGTTACTGACGACGTCCGAACCGCTAACCTGGTAACCGAGTGTATTCATCACATCAGCGATGCCGCTCATTCCCGCGCCACCTATACCTACAAAATGTACTTTATGTATTCGGCGCATGAAATCTTTAAAACTGACAGGTTGTGACATCAGGCGACTCCTCCCGCCGTCTGACACTCGTCAGCGATTGTTTTTGCTGAATCTGGAATAGCCAGCTTCCTGGCAGCGATAGCCATTTCCAGCAGCTTGTTCCGATTAGCAGAGAAATCATTGATCACCGCCACCAGCCAGTCCGTTGTCAGCTCATCCTGCTGCCTGACGATAGCCGCACCTGCGCTTTCAAGATAACGGGCATTACCGGTCTGGTGATCATCAACCGCATAAGGGTAAGGTACCAGCACCGATGCTACGCCTGCTGCTGCCAGCTCGAAAACAGTCATCGCACCAGATCTACATATCACCAGGTCAGCCCACTCATAGGCCGCTGGCATATCATCTATAAATGCTTCAACTTTTGCATCGACGTCAGCACTTTCATAAAGATCTTTTGCCGCATCGATATTTTTCATGCCCGTCTGATGTATGACTTCTGGACGATCTGTCACAGCCATCGTTGCTAGTGCCTGTGGGATTATCTCGTTAAGCTTTACTGCACCCAGGCTGCCACCGATCACCAGCAGACGCAGCCTGTTTTTTACATCACGCTGAGCAAAACGTTCAGCCGGTGCTGTCAGCTCACAGATAGACTGCCGCACAGGGTTACCTGTTGTCTTCGCTTTTTTAAATACGCCCGGGAATGCCTGTAAGACAACACTGGCAAAGCGGGATAATATTTTGTTCGTCATACCGGCGACCGCATTCTGCTCATGCACTAAAAGCGGCTTCCTGATCAACCAGGCCATCATCCCGCCAGGTCCGGATGCAAATCCACCCATACCCAGAACGGCACAGGGACGTCTCTTCAACAGTACTCGCATCGCCTGCCAGCAAGCCATGACAATACGAACTGGTGCTAACAATAGCGTCACAGTATTCTTGCCACGTAAGCCGGTGATGCTCATCCATTCAATCGGGTAACCTGCCTGGGGCACCAGGCGGGATTCTATTCCGGCTTTAGTTCCCAGCCACACTACTGGAACACCACGAGCGCGCAACTCATCGGCAACGGCAAGTGCCGGGAACACGTGTCCACCAGTGCCACCTGCCATGATCAAAACTGGACGCACTTCGATCATAACAATGCACCTCCCGCTTTAATTCCGGTGGCAGACTTTTTCGTTTTCCTGCTTGACGACCTGGTCGCTTTCCTTGCACTACCTTTACTGGCCTGTCTGCTGACACCATTCGTTTCATAGTGAATGCGCATCAACAAACCGATAGCGGCGCAGCAAACGATAAGGCTACTTCCACCATAGCTCATCAGTGGCAGGGTCAGGCCTTTGGTCGGCAACAGGCCGACGTTCACGCCCATATTTATTACCGCCTGCATGGACAACCAGATACCGATTCCGTAAGCCATATAGGCTGCGAAAAAGTTACCCGCCCTTTCCGCCTGTGATGCGATTTTTAACGACCTGAAAAACAGCACGGCATATAGCAGGATCACGATACTCACGCCGACAAATCCGAGCTCTTCAGATAACACGGCAAACAGGAAGTCAGTATGAGACTCTGGCAGATAAAACAGTTTTTGAACACTACCGCCGAGGCCGGTGCCAAACCAGCCGCCGGTACCGATAGCGATCAGCGACTGTGTCAGCTGGAAACCACTATCAAATGGATCTGCCCATGGGTTGGCAAATGAAGTCAGGCGCTGCATACGATAGGGTGACGTGACTACCAGCAACATTGCTGCACTGGCAAATATCATGACAAACGATATGAATTGAATAAACCGTGCGCCGGCCAGGAAGGTCATCCCCAGCACAGTTCCCATGATAACAACGGTGGCGCCAAAATCCGGTTCGATCAACAGCAACAACCCGGCAAGGCCAACCATCAGCATGGGTTTAAGGAAACCCCAGAGCGAACTGCGCACCGCATCACCATGTCGCACCAGGTAGCCTGCCACATAGATCACAAGGAAAAGCTTGACCAGCTCAGATACCTGCAGGTTAAACACACCTAGCGGCAACCAGCGTGTGCTGCCGTTGACCGTTTTGCCGATGCCGGGTATCAGTACCAGTACCAGCAGGAACAGTGCAAACAGCAACAGCGCCATGCCAGATTTTTCCCATTGCACCAGGCGAATTTTGAAAACACTTAAAGCCGCAAACATGCCGATCGCAACAAACACCAACTGTCGCTGCAGGTAATAAAACGGGTTTGAATAATTCCTGTCTGCCACGCTGATGGATGATGACGCCACCATGATGACACCGATCGTCAGTAACGATATGAATGCTATGGTCAACACAGGATCCAGGTCGTCGAGATCAAACCAGTGAGTCAGCTGGTTACGCGGTGACTTGAGTGATGTCATTCGCTTGAACATTTCGGCAGTTACACTCATGACTGCAAAGCCTCCACTGACCGTATGAAGACATCACCTCGATGCTCGAAGTTTTCGAACATATCAAAACTTGCGCACGCCGGGGCAAGCAATACGTTGTCACCGGGCTGCGCCAGTGCTTCAGCAGCGACTACCGCGGACTGCATATCAACGACCCGTTTAATCTCTATGCCTTCAGGCATGACTGACTGAATCTTATCCGCATCCTTACCCAGTAAAATAACTGCCCGGCAATGTTTCCTGACAACATCAGTTAATTCAGAAAAGTCCGCTCCTTTTGCGATACCCCCGGCAATCAGTACATGTTTACCAGGCAGACCGACCAGGGCCGCAACAGTAGCACCCACATTCGTCGCTTTCGAATCATTGATCCAGTTGACGCCATTCATCTGAGCGACAAGCTGTACACGATGTTTGAGACCTTTGAAGTCTTTCAGAGCAGACAGCATGTCATCCATTGGCAGACCGATAGCATGACCAAGCGCGAGTGCAGCTAACGCATTCTGTATATTATGCTTACCCTTGATCTTAAGATCATCGACCGAGATCAATGGCCGTGAACCAAAACACAGGCTCTCAGAAAGACCAGCACAGAGACCAAACTCATTTTCTTCAGGTGAACTTAAAGTAAATCGTATCTGCCTTGCTGAACTAATCGACTGCTGCCCACAGGCCAGGGCATCGTCTTTGTTTAACACCAGCACATCGGTATTCTCATAGATGACCTGTTTGCTCGCCGTATAAGCCGCAAGGCTGTCATAGCGATCCAGGTGATCCGCACAGATATTCAATACCACGGCCGCTTTCTTCGGAAGATACTGCAATGTTTCCAGCTGAAAACTGGATAACTCGAGGACGTATAAACCGATATCATCATCCAGGGAATCGAGTACAGGCACACCGATATTACCGCTGGCCACAGATTTTAATCCGGCTCTCTCAGCCATCGCTGCGAGTAGCGTGGTGACGGTCGACTTTCCATTTGAACCGGTTATAGCAACCACAGGCGCTTTCACTTCATGTGCAAACAGGTCGATATCGCCGATGATCTCGATATTATTTTTCTTCGCCTCGACCAGAGCAGGTTCAGCAAGCGCGACCCCCGGACTAACGATGATACGGCGTGCGTTTAAAAACAGTGATACATCGAAACCGCCAGTGTATAGCTCGACATCATCATATTCACTTTTCAATACATTAAGACCCGGTGGGATGTCCCGGCTATCAACGACGATGACGGCCTCACCCAGGGCACGTAGATAGCGCACCACAGACAAGCCGGTCTTACCCAGTCCAACGACCAGCGTATAAACAGCTTGTTCAGGTTTAACAGACATTTTTCTTAGCGCACTCATCCGGTCTAATATACATCTATCGTAATTTCAACGAAGCCAGTCCAACCAATACCAGCACTACAGTAATAATCCAGAAGCGAACGATCACTCGCGGCTCAGGCCACCCTTTTAATTCAAAATGGTGATGGATCGGCGCCATCCTGAAAATCCGTTTGCCGGTCAACTTGTATGAACCAACCTGCAAGATAACCGATACAGTTTCCATCACGAAGACGCCGCCCATGATGACCAGCACCAGTTCCTGCCTGACATAGACAGCGATTACGCCCAGCGCTGCACCCAGAGCTAGCGCACCCACATCACCCATGAACACCATTGCAGGATATGTGTTGAACCATAAGAAACCGAGCCCGGCACCGACCAGCGCACCACAGAAGATAGACAGCTCACCGACACCTGCGACATAGGGGATACCAAGATAATTTGCAAAAGTAGAGTGCCCGGAAAGATAGGCAAACACGGCGAGTGCACCTGCCACCATTACGGTCGGCATGATCGCCAGACCATCAAGACCGTCGGTCAGATTAACCGCGTTACTGCTACCGACGATGACAAGGTAAGTCAGCACGACAAATCCAGCACCCAAAGGCAGCATAACGTCCTTCACAAACGGGAATATCAGCGTCGTTTCCACCGATGTTTTTGCGCTGCTGAAGATAAAAAATGCAGCAGCAAATCCGAACACCGTCTGCCAGAAGTATTTCCACCTTGCTGACAGCCCCTTCGAATTACCATAGACCAGCTTCTTATAATCATCGACGCCACCGATCAGGCCAAATGCCAGGGTAACACCCAATACGACCCAGACTTTTTCACTGGAGAGATCTGACCATAACAGGGTACTGATCGCGATAGACACCAGGATAAGCGCACCACCCATTGTAGGCGTACCGGCTTTAGATAGATGTGATTGCGGCCCATCATCACGAACCTGCTGCCCTATCTTGTAACTGGACAGCTTTCGTATCATGGTGGGGCCTATCACCAGGGATAAAACCAGCGCAGTAATGGTGCCAAGAATGGCGCGAAAAGTTATATATTGAAAAACGGAAAAACCGCTTTCATACTGTTGCAGATATTCAGCTAATGTTAGAAACACTAGTTCACCCTCTTGTTATTATTCTGTTGGGTCAATATCCGTTCAACTACCTCTTCCATTGCCGCGCTGCGAGAACCTTTAATCAATACAGTCTCACTGCCTGTCAGGGCTTTTTTCAAAGCTTTGATTAATTCATTTTTATTTTTAAAATAAAATCCATTTTCACCGAAAGACTCAGCAGTACTCTCACTTAACCTGCCTGTTGCATACAACTGAGAAATACCTGCCGCCTTTGCTTTACTGCCTATCTCGGCATGCAGCTTTTCGGCATCACTACCCAGTTCAGCCATATCACCCAGAACCAGTACGGTGTCTCCCTGGATACTGCTAAGTACATCGATTGCTGCGCTAACCGATAGCGGGTTTGCGTTATAGCTATCATCGATAACCCTGTAACCGGCATCAGAATTTTTGATCGTCAGCCGGCCCTGTATATTCTCAAAAGTCGACAGTGACGAAGTGATCTCGTGTAGAGACAGACCAAGAGAATAGGTTACAGCCGTAGCGGCCAATGCATTCATCACGTTATGTTTGCCCGGAACGCTAAGCGAGAGATCAGCCTGTTCTGAGTTGATCGTTACCCGGTAGCGGTCGCCTTCGATCGACTGTGCATAGACATCCGCATTTTCATCGATCATAGAAAAACCGATGGTATTCATATCCACACAGTAGTCTTCCCAGAACGGTGAGAACACATCATCTTTATTCAGTACCGCGATACCGTCAGCTGATAAACCGTTGTAGATTTCAGCTTTGGCTCTGGCAATATTTTCCAGAGAGCCAAAGCCTTCGAGATGCGCAGGGCCGACGTTATTGACCAGGGCCACGTCTGGTCTCGCTATCCTGGTAAGGTAATCGATCTCGCCAACATGGTTTGCACCCATCTCGATGACCGCGAATTCATGCTCTTCGGTAAGTTCCAGCAGTGTCATCGGCATACCGATATCATTGTTCAGGTTACCCCTGGTCGAATGCACGGCAGCAGCGCCTGCATGGTCGGTCAGGATCTTGCTGACCATCTCTTTGACCGACGTTTTTCCGTTACTACCAGTAATACCGACCAGTTTGCCAGCTGACTGCCGTTGCCCCCAGGTCTGGCGCCAATGAGCAGCAAGCTGCCCTAACGCGATACGTGTATCTTCGACCTGCACCTGTGGCACATCAAGCGAGACAGAAGCGCTCACCAAT
>CBDUKK010000063.1:0-7867 GCA_965367795.1 uncultured Gammaproteobacteria bacterium | reverse complement strand
ACGACACTCATCTGCAGGGTTAACGCCTTTATCATTTCCGCATCACCGGTAACGCCGACGAAGTCCTTATCGAAATACTGTACATAATCGCTCAGCATTTCGACCTTGTCCCTGTCAGGATCAACCGAGACGAACACCACTTCCGGGAACATGTGATTGAACCGGGTCGCCATTTTTTTTGCCTGTGCCACAACACCCAGGGTCACCGGGCAGATATCAGGACAGTGCGTATAACCAAAGAAGAACAAACTCCAGTGACCTTTGAGATCTTCCAGGGTAAATCTTTCACCGTTGTCTCTTATCAGGTCTGGAATAGTAATCTTACGTGCAGGCGACAGTATCGTTCCCTGTATAGGTGAGTAGTTGTCGCGCGCCTCGGCAAGCTCTTTCTGTTTCTGTTGCTGGGCAGACTTTTCATCACTCGACTGCTGCATTGAAGACAGCCAGAAACCCACAGACATCGCCGCTACCGCGGCCACAGAGATAATAAACTTCGAATTTAACATGATGCTTGAATGCCTAACATTTGAACTGGAAGTTATGACACAGGTATTTACTGACATCACTCGCAAAGTAGTGATCGACGACCATCGCGACGAACAATAACATCAGGTAATTGATCGAATAAACAAAGGTGGAGATAGCTGCATTCTTTTTATCGCTGAACATGAGCAGAAAAACCTTGTAGAAGAAATACAGCCCCAGCAGGACCGCAGATACCAGGTAAATCTCACCACGCATGTAAGCCAGGTAGGGCAGCAGGGTGACCATGAACATCAATATGGTATAACCCAGGATCGAATACTTGGTAAATTCGATGCCATGTGTTACCGGCAGCATCGGCAGGTTCACCTTTGCGTAATCATCACGGCGATGGATAGCCAGCGCCCAGAAATGTGGCGGTGTCCAGGTATATATGATCAATACCAGCAATACGCCATGCGGATCGATACTGCCAGTTACCGATGTCCAGCCAAGTAGCGGTGGCGTAGCACCGGCAAGACCACCGATAACGATGTTCTGTGGCGTGGCTTTTTTCAGGTACATGGTGTAGATCACCGCGTAACCGATCATGCTGGCGAAGGTTAACACCGCGGTCAATGTATTGATCCATGCGGTCAAAACAAACACCGAGGCGGCTGCCATCAAGATGGCGAAGATAAATGCATTCTGCTGGCTCACACGCCCCTTGGGCATAGGTCTGTTTTCAGTCCTGGCCATGCGGGAATCACTTTCTCTCTCGACGATCTGGTTGATCGCCGCGCCAGCAGCTGCCCCCAGCCCGATACCGAGCGTAGACATGATGAGAACAAATAAGGAAATCTCACCAGGCGGACTGGCTAAAACGACACCGACGACAGAGGTTAGCAATAATAAAGCAACGACCTTGGGCTTACACAGGTCATAGTAATCCCGCCATGTCGCCTTATCTTCAATATCTATTTTGTCTACATCTGTACTCATATCTGTATTCTAGTATCTAGCGTTGCTGTATCAGAGAACGTCATGATCATCCGATCTGAGACGCTTTTAATAATTTCTTCAGGTCATATAAGAATTCTTTGTTCGGCTGATCCTGAGTAAATCTCATCATCACGTTGCCCATCGGATCCATGATATAGGTTTCGTTATTCATGATACCAGCTGCCTCACGGACATTTACGCCTAGCGCATCGATGATAGTATCAGCATCACCGTTAACATGGATCACATTCGGGTGTGTCTGTTCTATCAGTTTAAGCAACGAGTCACCCGCGGGCTCAAGATGCACGAACATACGCATCAGGCGGTGCTGATTCTTGGCTAACAGCGTGTGTATCTGTCGGGTATCAAATAAACGTGTTTCACACTGTTCATCACAGTCTTTACCGACAAATGAGATGAGTCGCCACTTATAGGTCAGATCATCCTGAGGGATGATCTCGTTATTTTCGTCTTTAAGTTTAAAGCTGGCAATATGCACGATCGGCTTTAATATCTCGCCATGATTCACGAACGATTTCACGTCCACAAAAAAGAACATGATATATGCCAGTACCACGGGGGCGATAAAGGCGATCACTACGAACCAGACGGTATAGGGGTTTCTCTTACTGTTGGCGATAGGATTATTGACAGCGGGCGTAGCTTTATCCGTCGACTTTTCTTCAGCTGTGTCTACTTCATTCATTGTTTAACCATACGTTTAGTATTTACTACAAGATAAATAATCAATAGTGCGACCGACATCGCAAACCACTGAAATGCATAACCATTGTTCTTGGCAGAGTTCAAATTTAACACGGGAAGATCATGCTCAAAAACCCCTGATGTATCAGGATTAAGCCATAACACCATATCATAGAGCTCATAACCTAAAACCTGGCTTATCTCAGCCAGGTCTATATATTGCAGCACCGCCGGCCAACGTGATACTTCCTGCACATTCTCTGCCAGTAAAAGAGTTCGAGAGGGCGGCAGATCCAGCACACCATTGATCTCTAACACGCCTTCGGGTGATGTGATCTCCGGCAGCTGGTCCCGTGTTTTGCCCAGTGGAACAAAACCCCGGGCGACGAGAACAGCCCTTGAGCGATCAATTCTCACCGGGGTAAACACATGATAGCCAACCTGGCCGTTGAGCGTAATATTATCAAGTAAGAAGCTGTGCTGCGCATCAAATTCACCAGAAAATCTGGCTGGATGAAAGCGTCGCTCAGCGCTTGAAACCGGCAGCTCTTCCAGGCCAGCCGGTGATAACTTTTTACGCTCGCTAATATTTTGCTGTAAAGTATCCTTGAACTCTGCGCGCTCAAGTTGCCACAGTCCCAGAGATACCATGATATAGAGTAGCGTCACTGTAACGAGGCTGCTGACTATACCTGGATGAAAATGGAAACCGGCAAGCTTGAGTGAAACCAGACGGTAACCTCTAATTGCTTTGATAATACTCATGAGCGGCCGTAGAATTAAACATGCAGATTACTGAAATCAATAATATTTACTGATACAGATTTAAACGGAATAAACATGGTATTTAAAATCGTCATTTTGAGCTTATTATTCGTGGTACTCATCAGCCTTGGCTCAGCACTGGTCGCGATGGCGAGAGGTGATAAGTCAGACAGGATGCTGAAGTCATTGACCTGGCGTATCGGTCTGTCAGTGTTTATTTTTATCCTGCTCCTAATAGGACAGGCCACGGGGTTGATCACACCCCATGGCCTGATGTAAAAAAATCGCGGAATAAATTTCGCTCCTACAGGTAATAGACGTCACTGTAGCAGCGGATTGTAATCCGCGATTTCTTTTGTCTTACAGCCAATATACGAAGATAAACAGACCTAACCAGACCACGTCGACGAAGTGCCAGTACCAGGCAACCGCTTCGAAAGCAAAATGCTTTTCCGGGGTGAAATGGCCTTTGATCGCGCGTATCAGCATGATGAACAGCATAACAGTACCCATGGTCACGTGGAAGCCGTGGAAGCCGGTCAACATGAAGAAAGTACTGCCATAGATGCCTGAACTCATGGTCAGACCCAGTTCAGTGTAGGCATGGATATACTCTTCAGCCTGCAGTACCAGGAAGATACAACCTAATAAAACGGTAGCAGCTAACCATAGTATCAATGGTTTCTTGTGGTTTGCGCGTAACGCATGATGAGCAATAGTCACGGTGACTGATGAAGCCAGCAGTATCGCTGTATTCCATGCTGGCAGGCCAGTCGCTGGAATGATATCGCTTGGACCAGCAAACTTGGCATTGTCCGGGTTAGTCATTATCGGCCATACCGCCTCAAAAGCGGGCCATAACAGCTCATGCGTCATCGCGTTATTGCTGGCGCCGCCCAGCCATTCCATGGCGATGGTACGTGCGTAGAACAGGGCACCGAAGAAGGCAGCGAAGAACATCACCTCAGAGAAGATGAACCATAACATGCCGATACGGAAAGACTTGTCCACCTGCTCGTTGTAATTGTCAGCCATGGACTCCTTGATAACGGCGCCAAACCATCCGAAGAAAAGATAAGCGATCATTAAAAGACCAACAGGCAGTATCAGATTGACTGACCCTGCATGGATTGAAGTGACTGCGCCGATGACCGATGTCGTCAGTGCAATAGTTCCTACGACAGGCCATTTGCTCGGCTCTGGTATGAAATACACATCATGGTTTGTAGTTGATGACATAGTTTATTTCCTGGTTTTTTTAATGTTGTGCCAGTGGTGTGCTCAATGCGATCGACTGCTTGTTAACTGTCTCTGCCTTCGCGTCCTCTGATCCTGGTTTTATAAAAAATGTGTACGACAGTGTTACTTCATGAACATCTTCATCGACAGAAGGGTCTATCATGAATACCACTGGCATTATCTTCTCTTCGCCGGCTTTTAATACCTGCTCAGTAAAACAGAAACATTCTGTCTTCTGAAAGTGGGCGGCAGCTAAACCCGGTGTAACACTGGGCACTGCCTGGCCGATGATGTCTCTATCCGTCTTGTTCCTGGCGACATATTCGACGCGCGCTGCTTCTCCCGGATGCACCTTAACTATATTAGTTAGTGGTTCAAACTCCCAGGGCATCTCCGCATTGAGATTAGCCAGAAACTCTACTTTTATCTCTCTACTGGTATCGATCTGTATCGGTTCGGCCGACACGTATTGATCACCGGTTTTCCCGTTTAATCCCGTGATATCACAAAAGACATCATACAGCGGGACTAATGCGAAGCCGAAACCAAACATGATAACAACGACAAATAATAAATGACGTGTGACTTTTTTATTATCGTTATTCTTATTCGGTTCTGCATTCATACAAATATCACCTTGAACGGGGCAGGAGCGGTCTATTGACCGCTCCTGCGATGCTCACACTATTTTACAGTTGGTGGCGTAGTAAAGCTGTGGAACGGAGCAGGGGATGGCAATGTCCACTCCAGACCTTCTGCGCCTTCCCAGACCTGGTCAGTCGCTTTCTCTGTGCTCTTACCACGGATAGTCTTGATCACGTTGTACAGTAAGATCAGCTGCGAGAAACCGAACACGAAGGCACCGACAGATGCGATCGCATTAAACTCAGCGAACTGCATGTGGTAGTCAGGAATACGGCGTGGCATACCTGCCAGGCCGACGAAGTGCATAGGGAAGAACAGCACGTTTACCGAGATCGTAGATACCCAGAAGTGCAGTTTACCCAGACCTTCGTCATACATATTACCGGTCCACTTGGGCAGCCAGAAATAGACCGCTGCAAAGATACCGTACAGTGCGCCGGTTACCAGTACATAGTGGAAGTGGGCAACCACGAAGTAAGTATCGTGATACTGGAAGTCGGCAGGGGTGATCGACAGCATCAGGCCTGAGAATCCACCGATGGTGAACAGGAAGATGAAGGCGATCGCAAACAGCATCGGTGTTTCGAAGGTCATCGAACCTCTCCACATGGTGCTTACCCAGTTAAATACTTTTACACCGGTCGGTACCGCGATCAGCATGGTTGCGTACATGAAGAACAGTTCTGCCTGTACCGGCATACCTGTAGTGAACATGTGGTGAGCCCATACGATGAATGACAGGAACGCGATAGAAGAGGTCGCGTAGACCATCGAAGAGTAACCAAAGATCTTCTTACGTGAGAAGGTAGGAACGATCTGAGAGATGATACCGAAAGATGGCAGGATCATGATATACACTTCAGGATGACCAAAGAACCAGAACACGTGCTGGAACAATACAGGATCACCACCGCCTGCGGCATCGAAGAAACTGGTGCCGAAATTACGGTCAGTCAGCATCATGGTTACCGCACCAGCCAGTACAGGCATAACAGCGATCAGCAGGTAGGCAGTAATGAACCATGTCCATACGAAGATAGGCATCTTCATATAGGTCATGCCAGGTGCACGCATGTTGATGATGGTCGCGATGATATTGATCGCACCCATGATAGATGAGATACCCATCATATGTACTGAGAAGATGAAGAAGTCAGTACTCGCTGGACCATAGGTGGTAGACAGTGGTGCGTAGAAGGTCCAGCCAAAGTTAGGGGCAGAGCCCATACCCATCAGGCTCATCACCAGGCTTGCGATCAGCAGGCCAAATGCGCCTGGCAGCAGCCAGAAACTCCAGTTATTCATACGTGGCAGTGCCATATCCGGTGCACCGATCATCAGCGGTACCATCCAGTTAGCCAGGCCGACGAATGCCGGCATGATCACCCCGAACACCATGATCAGGCCGTGCAGGGTAGTCATCTGGTTGAAAAACTCAGGCTCTACAAACTGTAGACCAGGTTGAAACAGTTCAGCACGGATAACCAGTGCCAGTGTTCCACCAATAAATAACATGGCAAAACTGAACCACAGGTACATGGTTCCGATGTCTTTATGGTTGGTACTAAATAACCAGCGGCCGATGCCGGTTGGTTTGTGGTCATGATGATCATCATGATGTTCTTCGATAACAGCGCTCATAAATGCCTCGTTTATCTTTTTATTATTCGATATGTTGAATTAGTTATTAATTATAAAAGCGGCTATCGAGCTGCTTTGATATCTGCTGGTTGCGCCATGTCGCCCACATCATTACCCCAGGCATTACGCTCATAGGTAACCAGTGCAGCGATGTCTGCATCGTTTAACTGTGGACCAAAGGCCTGCATCGCAGTACCCGATACACCGTTGACGATGACATCGATATGTTTAGTAATATCGCCGACAGCAACTGCGCTGCCTTTAAGACCAGGGAACACGTTTGGTATACCTTCACCGTTGGCCTGGTGGCATGCTGCACAGCTGGTAGCATAGACACTCTTACCGTGTTCCATCAGCTCGTCCATGGTCCAGGTCTTGTTCGCACTCTCTTCAGCAGCTGCAGCCTGTTGTTTCTTGCTATCTACCCAGGCAGCATAGTCAGCTTCTGAAACAACGTCTACAACGATCGGCATAAAGCCATGATTGGTTCCGCACAATTCAGCACATTGCCCACGGTAGGTACCGATCTTGTCTGTCCTCACCCAGCTCTCGTTGATATAACCCGGGATAGCGTCTTTCTTGACACCGAAAGCAGGGATCCACCATGCGTGGATAACATCGTTAGAGGTGAACAGCAGACGAACTTTCTTGTTGACAGGGATAACGATACGGTTATCGACGTCTAACAGGTAGTTCTCGCTCTTTGTCGCTTTATTCTGAATCTCTTCGATGGGAGTAGACAGGTTACTGAAAAAGTTGATGTCCTGAGCATTTTCACCGACATTATAGTCGTAGTGCCATTTCCACTGGTAACCGGTAACTTTGATAGACATATCAGAGTTTGAGACGTCTTCCATGGCCAGCAGCACCTTGGTAGCGGGTACAGCCATAAAACCGAGAATGATAAATGGAACCACGGTCCAGATGATCTCTACGGTCAAATTATCATCAAATTTGGCAGCTTTAGCGCCACGTGATTTACGATGCATGATGATTGAATAGATCATCGCGCCAAAGACGATTACGCCGATAACGACACAGATCCACAAAACCAAAGTATGTATATTATACGCACCCTGACTAAATGAAGTGACACCTGGACGAAGATCCAGCTGGTACTCAGCCCAGGACTGCATGCTCACTAGCATCAGACCTAAGAAGCTGGCAACACGGATAGCTGCACTCATGTTTTCTCCTGACTAAATTTTTATAGTAGTTTTTAAATTATTATTTTACTTTCACACCCGAAATGGTTCGTAAACGGGTGATTTTGCACAAAGTAACGGCGCGTATCCTACGTTTTATAACTTATATTTACAAGGGTTGTCAGGGAATAATTGTGTGATTTCACACACTTATTTTCAAAAAACAGGGCGGTAGATTTATAATATAATCATATGCTTATATT
>CBDUKK010000062.1:0-7904 GCA_965367795.1 uncultured Gammaproteobacteria bacterium | reverse complement strand
TATTACCTGATCTATCCGTTCTCCAACCTGAGCCATAATTATCGCCAGACCCATACAGACTACCTGCGGAGCATACGGTACCACTCAGAACAATCACCATGGAAAATAAAACGATAAACTTATTCACAGGCTTCACCTTCATCTATAAAATTATTTATATATAAAAATACACAGACATGACTAAAAAGTCGTAGATCATCCTGCACCTGTAGGTATATCACATAATACTGTCAGAGGTATCTATTCTCGGCCACACCACGGGCATTCAGACGGGAACAAACATAATAGGGCAAGAACATTTCGCCAATAATCCTTTATCAGTACCGTCCATCAAAGCGCTGTACAATGGTCCATGTCTGTGACGACCGATAATAATCAGATCAACAGCTAGTCGTTCAGACTCTTCTAATACCTTATTTATTATTGAACCTCGCACTAACAGAGCTGTGGCATTAATATTCATATCCTTCATACATCTTGAAAGATTCTGCAGACAATTATGCTCGTGACGAAGTTCAGTAGCGATCTCACGGCGCAGCATCTTACTATCAATATTATAGGGAGGATCTCGCGGAGGTGGGGCGACATGAATAATATGCACCCTGCTTGAACGATAGCTTGCCAGTTCAAGCGTTTTTTCCACTATCGGCGATGCGATTGTTATAGCATCGCAATCCTTTATAGTCATGAGTATGTTTTTCATTGGCTACTATCCTTTACTATTAACCCAACCACTGTATTCATAAACATCAATTACGTGATTTTTCAAATCTTTATAAGAATTATTTTTTTGTGAATACCGTAAATAAATTTCAGTTATTCAAGGCTCCCTGGTTGACCCATAAGTTCAATAATTCAACTTCCTCTTCGGTCAGCTTCATTGCATCACCGTGAGGCATTCTCATCGACTCACCGGCACGCCCCTCTGTTAACTTGTTAATCACACTACGCTTACTATCTCCCGGAATAATGACTGTGCCAAACATGGTCCCTTTCATCAGGGTATCGTAGGTTTCCATGTCCAGTCCTGTTCGAACATATCCGACACCGTCTGGAGGTATGTGACATTGCAGACATTTTTCGTTCAGTATAGGGTCAATATCATCCTGAAAACTAACTACCCGCTGAGTCGTGCAAGCACTAATCAAAAACGATGAAAGCATCACACAAGAGTAAATTCTTGAAGACATATGATATTACTCGTTAGCTGTAATGGCAGTGCTCAAACAGGTATCACACGTGGAATTTGAGGTGTCTTCAGTTATCATCTGATCATTATTCAGCCATTGTCTCTCAGCTAAAACACTGGAGATATTTTCCAGGTTCTTAAAGCTAGTGTGCATTTCTTCCCTGATGGACTTCTTGATAAGAAACTTGCCTACAACAGGCGGAATATAAATATCCGGTTCCATTTCGGAAAGATAGGTAACTTCACAATAATCGCCCTTTGGCTTGATCTGCCAGTGCGTCTGGCCAGATTTGAATTGACTCAACTCGGAATTAATTTCTGCATGCAGATCACCATTTGGCAACATGCGTACTTTTTCAACCCTGTCGAGTTCTTCGCAGAAATATGCTGCACAACCGATAACTTTGGTTCTTACGCTGACTGAACCATCATCATGTTGCTCAAGCACTTCACTTTCAATAATAGATGGGTTCAATCGATATATATGCGTGTAGTCTGTAAGCACATAACGAACATAACTGGCAGGCGCAGCAATAAGCGCAACCACTTTTATCTGGTAAGCGCCACTTTGCTCATTTATTTCTATTTCAGGCCGCTTTCCCGATTGTAGGGCCGACGATAAAAATGCTGATGTTTTATCTCTTTGCAGCGTGTATCTTGCAATATCAGGAGATGTTTCTGCTTGAAGTGTCGGTGGAGTACACAATGTTCCACAAATTATCACTGGATACACGAATCCTGTGACATGAAAACCATGCGCGTTTGTTACAGCTATATCTTTATAGCCTTTCACCCAAGCTCCTCATTTCTTCAGTATTGCGTGAAGACAAAGCACAGGTGGCGGTGACAAGGCATAGCCTAAACACCAGGCAGGTGTATATATAAACCCTCAACCAATAGCACAAAAAAGACATCATTGTCCTCCATTTGCCGAAATCACGGTGGGCTTAATAATCCAGCTTTGCCATCCGAGTAAGGTGAAGGTCTATAAATTATAAGGATTGGTTTTTTAGAAGCAATACAAAATTAAAATATATATACAACTGCAGCTACACATTGTTGTCAGTTTAGTGAATGCCTGGTCTAATCCACAGCATTACTTTAGCTAGAGCTAATATTAGAGAATATTGCTGTCTGCCCCGTTATCGGTACATCGCGGCAGCCAGTAAACCATTTCCATGGCCAGTCCTTGAACATCAAGGTCTGGCACCGCTGGAACAGTAGTGTAATTATTATACCCATGCCTGGCCGTTACTGCACATACCATCGCATCGATGATGTCATCGTATGCAAGCTGACGTCGAAGGTACCGTGAAGAGGCGTGCTCGAGCAGCTCGTGACATGGGGTAAAATAATTTTCAAGTAGAGATAAACGCTCCTGTTTACCCTGTTCTTTCTTCTTGTTATGTTGCATTGCCTGTTTTCCATTAAGCGCCCAGAAACAGATCTCTGGATGGCACTCACGCATCACACCGCGAAATTGCTTCTGCGAGTACAGAAGGCTATCGATCTGACGTATTTTTGGTACGATATTCCAGCTCTGCTGGCTCAGTCCCCTTCCATTTGCACGTCGGTTGATCAACTGTGCCTGTTCGTAGCTGTCGGCCTGAAGCGTCTGTCTCGCTGGTGCCGGAAACACACTGGAACAGCGTTTCGGTCTCAGCAGTTTTCTGCCTTCCATATCACATAGTCGTTCATCTGCGCACCTATCGATTAAGCCAACAGGTATATCGATCAGGATGCTGTCTGCATGAGTAACATAATCAACGAGTGATTCAGTTCTGCCGATAATACTAAATGACCAGTTATCGTGTTCATCCAGAGTGACGCAGAACCAGCCATCCTTACAACCATCGATTCCGACAAATTTCATATTAAAGTCACATGACTAACTGGAAAAAATTTTATTTAAACACATAATTAATCGATAATGGCTCATCCCACTCTGTCGATAGTTCATCAACTGCTGAGATCCTGGCGAGAGTTGAACTTATTTTAATCTGGCTAACTCTCTAATTTTACTAAAACAGCTCATACTGATCCTGAAAGATGGCTTCCATCGAACTGCCTAGTGCGGCCAGGATGGTATCGGCGATAGGTGTTAACTGCTTTTCTATGTAATGCTCGTAATTTAATGCAGAGCTATGGCATTCTAATGTTTCAGGCCCGTTGACAGTGATAACATATTTTATCCAGCCCGCTCTTTTATAACGAGACGGTTTATTGTTCTCGGCAAAGAACTTCTCGGCTTTGAGCGCTGCCTGTGCATGCGGTGGAATGTTTTTCTGATAGTCACTGAGTTTTTGTCTGAGCCTTTTCCTGTACACCAGCTGATGATCAAACTTTCCTGATTTCAGTGCGTTGACAGTTGCTCGTATATACGCTTCGTACGGCTGATCATTGAAAATACGTTGATACAGCGCTTGCTGGAACTCTCTCGCCATCTCTGTCCAGTCGGTCCTGACCGTTTCAAGCCCCTTGTAGATGAGACGCTGCTCACCTTGACTGTCGACAACCAGCCCGGCATAGCGTTTCTTACTGCCTTTTACTGAGCCGCGTATCGTCGGCATAAAAAATTTACTGAAATGTGTTTCATATTCCATCTCGAGACACGAGTCGATTCCGAAGCTATCAGCAAGATAGTGCTTCCAGTAGTCATTGATCATGTTGACCAGGTGTTTGCCGACGCTGTCTGCACTGGCATTATCCACCGCCCGGTTCAACGAGACAAAAACCGAATCGGTATCACCGTAGATAACCGAATAACCTTCATCTTCGATCAGGTTGACCGTATGCTGGATCAGCTCATGGCTGCGTTTTGTGATGGAACTGGTCAGCCGTGAATCGTGTATGCGGCAGCCGGGCGTACCGAGCACTCCGTAGAATGAGTTCATGATGATTTTTATCGCCTGCGACAGGGCCTTATTATCATCGCGCTTGGCCCTGTCCCTTGCCTGCCACAATTCTTCGATGATATCCGGCAGGATATATTCAGTCCTGGAAAATCGGGCGCCATCAAATCCCGGAATGGTATCACTCTCAGGCTCCTGCAATGCCGCGATGCGCGCATAAGGATCGACCTTAAAGGTACGAATAATACTCGGGTACAGACTTTTATAATCGAGCACCAGCACACTGTCATGCATACCCGGTTGTGAGTTCATCACATAACCGCCCGGTGCACTCAGACGGCCTTCATAGTCACCTATGTTTGGTGCAATATAACCTTTGCGGTGCAGGCGTGGCAGATAGAGGTTATCAAAGGCCGCCACCGAACCTCCGACACGATCCATCTCAAGGCCGGTAAGACGCGCCCGTTCAATCGCAAAGTTGACCAGGTCAGTCTTGTCAAAGATATCCCAGACCAGCTGGCAGTCTTCCAGGTTGTAGGCGGCCAGTGATCGCTTGTCCTCTTCAAACTGTCGCCTTATCTCCCTGGCTTTGAACAGGGGATCATGGATGTCATCCCTGCTCTCTTTCTCATGAGACATTGCATCATGAATCAGTTTTCCCCGACCGAGCAATTCATTGCCCACCGACTCCAGTGAAAAGCTTGCAAATGAATAGGTCGCACTTTTTAGAGTATCTATACCATCGAGTACCACGCGACCGGGTATCACCAGGAAATAACGCCCCGAGTCATCATGTGACCTGCGCCATACGATAGTGGAATTATCTCGGCCCATGGTAAATGGGATCTTTAGCTGGTCACATTTTTTCTGTAAGAAGCGGAAGTCAAAATTGATCACGTTCCAGCCGATGAACACATCGGGGTCCGTCAGTTGCACCCATTGCAGGAAACGTTTTATCAGTGCCGTCTCATCAACGAGATATTCGATCGTCCTGTCTTCATCAACCACTTCCCCTGTCTCGCCTATCATCAATACCCGCCTGCATTCTTCCGTGACAAAAGCGATTGAAAACAGGTCATTGCTGGAAAAGTCTGTCTCGATATCAAACGACATCAGTTTGAGATCAGGCTGGTAGTCAGCAGGCATGATACGAGGGTTAACCAGCACATCTGACACTTCATCGACATGGATCGAAACCGGTCCGGTGAGAAAGCGTTCGCTTAAAAATCGTTCTGCGGCGCGCACATCAGCTTCGAAACAGCGGATAGTGTTTTGCAGAAGTAACTCTCTACCCCGGTAGAACGTCTGCTGCGAGCTGAAATAGATACCGGCTATCGCTTCATTGCCAAAACTTTTTAATTCCAGTGGTTGTATCTCTACCCCAGCAAAACTTTTCAGCAATTCTTTTGCTGGCTCCATGTCTTGCTGTCGGATAAAGAAGACGAGTTGCTGCCCGTTAACGATGACTTTGATCGGCCCTGCTTCACTCTTAAACCAGAACACCAGCTGCATACCGTTCTGAGTATCGAATGACTGACGAGTCAGGAGAAAAGCATTGATCATCGAGTTATAGGCTTAAAATTATATAATTAGCTATTCTAACATTTTGACCGTTTTATATAACGAGTGTGATTGTGGTGTTGTGTTGTTCAGTTGAACCCGCGGTCGATAACAGTCTGCCAGCCAGGATTTCAGTGATTTTCAGCTAGAACTTTCGAGATAGGCCAATAGCGGACGCTCCGGTAATACAAAACCCCGCACATTGGTGAGTTTGAAATGCATAGTGTATGACAAATATTAAGCGCAGCTTTATGTCTAGCTAATCCAATCGGACCGAATTCAGTGCAGATGCCGGGTCAATTTTGCATGCGGATTAACATCGGTACGAATGCGCCAGCCGCCGCGACTCCTGCTCTGATCTCTTAACCCGTAGGGTCGTTAATCACGATTGTGCAGGGTCAACTGAGTGAACGGTATCTCCCAGTTGTTCTCTGTACAGGCGTCCACGCACCAGCGCTGGATGGCACGCCGCAGACGGTTGTACAGCGGCGCCTGCACTCCCTTGAAATCGGCGAGGACCACCAGGTCCAGCGAAGAGGTATTGGCGGACTGAAATTCAACATTCAGCTGAAGCAGATCCGGTCCGTAACCTTCCGCTTCAATATTTTTTAGCAGATGGGCTTTCAGGATCTGCAGCATGGAGGTGGTGCTGATCGACTGCAAGTTGTAACTGACTCCGATCGTCTCCTTGAGGCGGAAATTGACACTGAGGTTGCGTGGAGACTGGCCCAGGAAATCTTGAGTGGTGTAGGTCTTGTGCGCGCCGCCGCGCTCTACAAGTTCGACGAGTTCATGGGAGATTCCGACCACTTTCCCCCTGACGCCATCATTCAACAGAACCCAGTCGTCTTTTCTGCATGGGAACCAGGGCTCGCCCCCCCGTGTGGGTCGGGACTTCAGATCTACCAGATTCTCAATCGCGATTCTCTGACTGATACCGGCATCCGGATTATCCAGCAGGGTAAAAATGTCTATCTTTTTGACCCGCCACGGCAGCCCCTCCAGGAATATCCGTTCACCCTCGCGAACGGATCCGACATTGAGGTAGATCCGTATCTGCTGCCAGTAGCGCGGGATTGCGGTCCTCAATGTCCAGGCTGCACCCAGCAACAACAGTACGCCAAGGCTGAACAGTACCCAGTCCTCGGCCACGTAGAAAACCACCATCGGTCCCAGTATCGTCAAAGCGATCGTGATCATACGGTGCACCAGATCCAGCAGTCTGATGCTGAATTTTCGGTGTTCCAGGCGGTAACCGGGAACCAGTCGCCTCATCAGCGAGTGCGACAGGCGCGATAATACCAGAATGACGAAAACCACCAGCAGTGCCTGGGCAAGATAGAGGCCCCGTTTCTGGAAGAAGGATTTCAAATAGGTCTGAGATGTATCGGTAAACGAGGTTTCCGCGCGCTCTATCCGGCTCAACTGCAACTCGAGTGCCTGCAGTTCACTCTCCATATTTGCCAGATGCCGCTTCAAGTCGTCAAGAATATCCTGCAGATACTCTTTCAATGCTTCGTCTTTTGCTTTTGCGATCAAAGCGGAGACATTCACTATCGCAACCTTGGCCTTGGGGATTCTTGACGTGTAAAAAGTGATCTCTTCCCGGATATCCGATTTCTTCCGGACCTCGCTGGTCATGAACTTCATCTCCCTGATGATAGGTTCCATCAGGGAGAGCATTTCGGCCTGAAGATTGAAATCCTGCTCCTGCTTAGAGCTAATAGCGAAGAAGCTGGTGCCAGCGGCGATCTCGACAAAATTTTCTTTAAGGCTGTCCAGCTCACTCTGCAGCTCCGCAAGATCCTTCTGCAACTCCTTTTTTTCAGAATCAGAAGGCGATGAACTGAGCTGGCGCTCTATCTCCTTGATTTGAGTCTGCAGGGTAGAGCGCAGCTTGGTAAACTTTTGCAGGGTGGTCAGCGTATCGCCCGCTTCTGCCTGTTCGGGAGAGTTTTGTGCCACCTCCTGCGCCCAGGCGATGGTAGATAACGACAGCAGCAAACTTAAAAAATATATCCTTATCATCATCCTCACCTTATCAATGAATTTTTGGGGCAGTATACAACATCACACCCTCAACAAGTACTGGTCGCATTAGTATCATCAACTACAATTTAAAGAGTGACTATTATAGGTCGACAAAGACCTCCAGTCTCTGAAAACAATTCCAATTACCTGACCGGCAGCTGTCGGCCAATAACGGACTTCTACCTCAAACAAAAACAGCGACCGAAGTCGCTGTCCATGGTGATACTGTTTAAACGAAATGTCCCAGCCCTGTGTTGCGGCAGGACTGGAGC
>CBDUKK010000061.1:0-7996 GCA_965367795.1 uncultured Gammaproteobacteria bacterium | reverse complement strand
TTCAGACTATCAGTGGTCACTGGATCTGCTGAAACGTTTTAAGCAGGCGCACCCGGACGTAGCGACTAAATCCGGGCTGATGCTGGGTCTCGGTGAGAGCATGGAGGAAGTCGTGGAGGTGATGAAGGATATGCGTAAACACCATGTCGATATGTTAACGCTGGGCCAGTACCTTCAGCCGAGCAAGCACCATCTCGCGGTGGAGCGTTACGTTGATCCGTCAGAGTTCGATGAGTTATACAGGATCGGTATGGAAATAGGTTTTAAGCATGTCGCCAGCGGTCCCATGGTGCGTTCGTCCTACCATGCCGACCTGCAGGCCCATGGTGAGTTTAAAAGTTAAACTATCGTCCCTCGCAATGACCTTGATTATAATAATACTTGTAGATAAATAGCAGAGAATTGATATGGGTTTCATCTTCAAACCAGTGCGCTGGGTACTCGGACAAATAATCATTTTTATCGACTGGATAACGCGGCCAAAGCCAGTGCAGCGTTCAGCTGAAGCGCAGGCCGAAGTCGACAAACAGACAGAAAATATGGCTCTGTATCATTTTCAGATGTGCCCGTTCTGTGTCAAGACGCGACGTCAGATCCATCGCCTGGGTCTGAATATCGAAAACCGTGACGCACGCAATGATGAGAAATGGAACCAGGAACTTATCAATGAAGGTGGCAAATACCAGGTGCCCTGTCTGAAGATATCGAAAGCTGATGGTTCGGTGCAGTGGATGTATGAATCGTCCGATATCAACCAGTACCTGGATGAAAAATTTTCTGTAGATGCTTAGATCAACACTCGGAGTTTTAGTATTCCTGCGACGCTGATAGCGTCAGTTATCTCTCCGCTCATCACACGTTCTATTGCTTCATCTAGTGATACTTTCTGGATCAGCAGGTCTTCGGCCTCTTCAAAGTCTGTTTCGCCCTGCGTTAGATCTCTGGCTACATAAACAAGGCCACGCTCATCGGTAACAGAGTTTGAAGTATGTAGCTTCATCAGTTCCTGCCAGTCATCGGCAATCAATCCGGTCTCTTCTTTTAACTCACGCCTGGCAGATTCTAAGGGATCGATAGTTAGCGGGCCGCCACCCATCGGTATCTCCCACGAGTAGCAGTCGGGTACATAGCGGTATTGCCCTACCAGCCAGGTATTGTTGTCTTCGTCGAGCGGGATGATACCTATGGCAAGGTTCTTGAAATTTATTTTTCCATAATGCGAGATACCGCCACCCGGGTTTATGACTTCGTCTTCATGCAGACTGAGCCATGGGTTTTCAAATATCTGTCTACTGGACTGAGGTATCCATGGATTTGAAGTCGTTGGTAGTTTGTCTTTACTGTGTTTCATCGCATCAGGCGTCTTTTGATGTTTTTTGGTATCGAAGGTTTGATAGTTTTTTCCAGTGCCGGCACTAACGGTAGGTGAGGGGGAGTCTGGATGCTGCCAAGCTGAAGGCCGATATGGTGTTTTACTTTTTCTATGTCGAACTCGGCCTGCAGGTGCATCCAGTAACTCGCACTGTTGCTGAAATACGTTGCCAGGCGAACGGCAGTGTCAGCGGTAATGCCACGCTTTCCGTGGATGATCTCATTGATACGTCTTGGTGGGACTTTTATGGCACGCGCGAGTGCGTTCTGGCTGATATTCTGAGGTTCCAGGTACTGTTTCTGTAAAACTTTTCCAGGGTGCTGGCAAGGCATGGTTAAAATATAACGGATAACGTTATATAACGCAATACGTTATATTGTTTGTCTGAGACCATCCGGCTTCCAAGCAGGGGCGATGACATTGGGCATATCCGAGCGATTTAGCAGCCGTGCTGGGGATAACGCCATCTCGCCATAGCGTTCATTAATACTGTCCATGGCGCAATTTAACTGCTGACGCACTTTATTGTCATCCTGGGTGCTGAACAGGTCCATCTGCATGGCGGCGGGTTGCGGGTCGAGGGCGGTGACCTGTACCTGGTGAATGCCTTCGCCCTGCCAGCATAGATCGAGCACATAATACGCCAGTCGGTAGATCTGCTGCTGATCATTGCTGAATTCGCTGAGCCGGCTCTTGCTGCCTAACCAGCCCTGGTCCGTGCGCAGACCAATCCAGAAGGTTTTTGCCTGCATGTCATGGCGGCGCATACGGGTGCCGACCTTGCTGCACATGTGCTGCAGGTAGGTGAGCAGGGTATCGCGGTCGCGGGTATTGGGTGGCATAACCTTGCCGTGGCCGATGGATTTGGGGGCCGCGACATCCGGATGCAGCGGGTCGGGGTCGGCTCCCTGGCACATATACCAGATACGCCGGCCGAGATTGCCAAAGCGCCGTGATAACACGCTGATGGGCAGTTTTTCCATATCACCGCAATAAGTTACGCCATGCTGGGCGAGAAAATTGCCGATGCCCCTGGCGATACCGCAGAGTTCGGTGACGGGTACATGTTGCAGGGCAGACCTTGCCTGCCATGGCGGGATGATGGTGAAGCCGTCAGGTTTGTTGAGTTTGGCGGCATATTTGGCAGTGGTTTTATCGCCGCTTAAGCCGAGTGAGCATAACAGGCCGGAAGCGCCGTAAACCGCTTGTTTGAGCTCCCGTGCTGCCTGCTCGGGCGAGCCATATAGTTTCTGGCAGGAGGTGATATCAACAAAGGCTTCATCAACCGAAAATATTTCGATGTCGGGACAGACGTTGACCAGTGAATGCATGATGTTGCGCGAAACCTTTGCATATACCCTGGGCCGGGTCGGGCGCTGTACCAGCTGTGGACAGAGTCGCAGTGCTTCCCGTACCCGCATGCCGGTGCGGATGCCAAAGGCACGCGCCTCGTAGGAGCAGGTGATGATGCAGCTGCCGCGCATACCGTTGGTGATGGCCACCGGCTGGCCGAGCAATGAGGGGAAGTCGCGCTGTTCGACGGAAGCGAAGAAGGCGTTCATGTCGAGCAGGGCGATGGCGCGTTGCCAGTGGTTGCCTTTCATGTTGCTCGATTAGAAATGTTGTCATCTCGAACGAATGTGAGAGATCTTGAGGTTTGGTGTATAAGATCTCTCCCGTTGGTCGGGATGACAAGAGGGGAGTGTTTTTTTAGGGATACCATCGTTTACTTAAGTCTTGCTATTCTTTATTTGTACTTTCAACAAGCATATTTTTCTTTTCTCTGCGCCAGTGTTTAATTTCTTTTTCACGTGTTATCGCTGACTCTATGTCACTGGTCTGTTCGAAATAAACTAGCTTGTTAATGTTGTATTTTTCGGTGAAGCCTTTTATCAATTTGTTTTTGTGTTGGTAGACGCGGCCTTCCAGGTTGCTGGTTACGCCTGTGTATAAAACTTTATTGTTCCAGTTTGTTAGCAAATAAACGTAATACGTTTTGTTCATTTTTTTAAAGTCCATTTTTTTGGTTAGAGGTTCAAGATCTCTCCCGCTGGTCGAGATGACAGTATTATTTTTCAAGATGACAAACCGCTGTTTTCTGGCATCTCATTATTACCTGTCATCTCGACCAGCGGGAGAGATCTTAAAGGTTTAATATTTCCGCAACTGGCCGATCAGTACTCCCTGTATCCTCACCCGGCTTGCCTCATACACCATCTCTTCCATATCTTTATTGGCTGGAATGAGCTTGATGTAACGTCCCCTGTGACTTCGTTTGAAGCGTTTCAAGGTGGTTTCGGCTTCATCGATCAGCGCTACTACGATGTCACCGTCATTGGCAGTTTCGCGAAACTCGATGATGACGGTATCGCCGTCCATGATGCCGGCTTCGATCATCGAGTCTCCCTGTACACGCACGGCAAAGTTGTTGTGTCCGAAGAAATCCTGCAGGTCGATCTGGTCTTCACCGGGGATGGCTTCGATGGGTTTGCCGGCCGCGATCCTGCCCAGCAGCGGCAGTACCGACTCGTTGCGAAACGGGTTAGGTTTCAACAGCCTGATACCACGGTGTTTGCCGTTATCCAGTGTGATGAAACCGTTATCAGCCAGTGCCTGTACATAGCGGTGGGCAACGCCGCGGGAGCGGATGCCGATGCCTTCGGCAATCTCCTGCAACTTGGGTGATACCGTGTGCCGGGCGATGTAATGCTCGATAAAATCCAGGGTAAGTCTTTGTTTGTCGGTGAGTTGCTGGTTATCGGTCACTTTTGTTCTCAAAACGTTCTCATTTGAGAGTATTGTAAGTGAAGTGCTGATAGTGAATCAAGAAAAATATTAAAAGCTTTCGCCGCAGAGGCGCGGAGACGCGGAGAAAAATTATTACGTCATTGCGAGCGAAGCGCGGCAATCTCTATAAGCGATACAGCCGTCTAAAAGGGATTACCGCGCTTCGCTCGCAATGACATTGTAATAATCGTCTCTGCGGTTTAGGTTTTTGATGTCGCTTCAGCTTCAGGCTGTTGCCTGGCTGATTCTGACCGGGATACGGTTAGCGCCAAAGTTACCGGCCGCCTTGTCAAATTTTCCAGCAATGGCCTTGCCGCAGTCAGGGCAGTGCCCATCTTCGGTTAAGCGGTACTGGTTGATCTGATACCAGTCGCGCACGATCAGTGGACTCTGGCAGCCCGGGCAGAAGGTGGTATCGCCTTCGATGTGATGTACATTGCCGGTGTAGACATAGTGCAGTCCCTGTTTCAGTGCGATGTCCCGGGCACGTATCAGGGTCGCCTGCGGCGTCGCCGGGATATCTGCCATCTTGTAGTCCGGGTGAAATGCTGAAAAGTGCAGGGGCACGTCGGCTCCCAGCTCTTGCTTGATCCATTTGCACATCTCGGTTATTTCTTCATCGGAATCATTTTTACCGGGGATAAGCAGGGTGGTGATCTCCAGCCAGACATCGGTCTCATGTTTGAGATAGATTAGGGTGTCCAGTACCGGTTGCAGGTGGGCACCGGTGAGCTTGTAGTAGAACTCTTCGGTAAAGGCTTTCAGGTCGACATTGGCCGCATCTATTTTTGAGAAGAAGTCCTGGCGTGCCGGTTCACTGATATAACCGGCAGTGACGGCGACGGTTTTGATACCACGGGCGTGGCAGGCATCCGCGGTATCCATGGCATATTCGGCAAAGATGACCGGATCGTTGTAGGTAAAGGCAACACTCTTGCAGCCATGCTGCTGTGCGGTAATGGCGATGGCTTCGGGGGAAGCCTGGTCCATCAGGCGATCCATGTCGCGGGATTTGCTGATGTCCCAGTTCTGGCAGAACTTGCATGCCAGGTTACAGCCGGCGGTGCCGAAGGAGAACACGCTGCTGCCAGGGTAAAAGTGGTTAAGCGGTTTTTTCTCGATGGGATCGATGCAGAAGCCAGACGAGCGGCCATATGTGGTGAGGACGATCTGGTCGTTCTCACACATGCGTACGAAACAGGCGCCGCGTTGCCCTTCGTGCAGCTTGCAGTCACGTGGGCAAAGGTCGCATTGAATGCGGCCATCATCTATCTTGTGCCAGTAACGGCCGATGTAGTGCGAGTTTTCTGTCATGCTGATATGCCTTCGTCTGCGTCTTCGTGCTGGTTTTTAAAATCGTGTTCCTTCCACTTGCTGACGGTGTAGCGTGTGAGCCTGACATCATCGGCCCAGAAGTCAGCGGGTAAACCGGCCTTCTGTTTCAGGTGGGCGACAAAGTCTTTGCGCTCTGGCAACTGCTCCCATACCTGGGGCAGGAACGTGCTGCGGTAATGACCGTGTTCGAACACCAGGCCATCGACACCGGGTTGAAGCTGCGCCAGAGCATCCTGCTCATCGGAGAATTGCATGTCCTGCATGGGCGATAGCAATGAAACTTCGATCTCCGTGTCTGCCAGTTCATCAGCCGTTAAGGGAGAAAAACGCGGGTCCTTAAAAGCCGCTGCCCGGGCATTACTGGAAACATCTTCCAGCAGTGGCCGGTAAGCCTGCAGTGTGCCTATGCAGCCGCGCAACTGGCCATGCTGCGTCAGTGTGACGAAGCTGGCTGCTTTCTGCTGCAGCCAGCTTTCATTTTTGATCTCATCGTCGATGGTTTCACAGGTCTGCGCCAATGCTTCTGCGATGGAAGCGCGGGCGATCCGTAATAATACCTCACCCTTGTTAATGGGCATGATCCGTCTCCGTAAAGCTGAATGCAGCGTAACCGACGACACGATCTTTATCACCTGCAGTATCACCGGAATTGCGCAGGTCGAGCAGGTGAGGTTGCAGATGGTGTTGCCTGGCCGCCATCAGAAGACCGTTGACCGGGGTGCCGCCGCATGCCTGCTCATGGCTTAAGGTGTTTTGCAGGTTCAAGATATCCTGTGCGGTTTGTGCGTCGATTGTTCGTGCTGTCTGGTAAGGATGAAAGTGAGACAGGTCGGAACTGATCACGATCAGCGTTTCGGGTCCGCCCCATAATACTTCCAGAACCTCGGCAACTTCCGATGGTGTTGCGTTGCCTACGGCCAATGGCAGCAGTTTGAAATCACTCAGGACTGTCTGCAGGAACGGTAGCTGTACTTCGAGGGAATGTTCCGGCGCATGGGCTGCGGTGCTCTCGATCACCTGCGGCATGTTCTCGATAGCAGCGACTGCATCAAGATCGATGGGAATCTCTCCTAATGGTGTTGCGAATACCGTTGCCCCGGGAAGTGCCAGGCCGCGAACTGCAACGTGATGAACAGGACCTAGCAATATGACGCGTTTTATCACATCACGTTTTGCCGTTAGCCGGGCATAGACACTTGCAGCAACCGGCCCGGAATAGATATAACCTGCATGCGGGGCGATTATGGCTTTTGGTGAAAGCTCGGATGCATCGATGTTTGATCGGGCATCTTCCAGTAACATTTGTACGTCATTTGCCAGAACCTGTTTCTGGCCATTATAGAAAGCACCTGCTACGGCGGGTGGGCGAACAGTGTTCACATCAATCCTCTTCAAAATCTTGTTTCTTTATACTTATATAATTAGGGTTTTTAGCTAAATATCAAGTCTTATGCACAGTATGATTTTGTTAGAAGCCGCATCTGTATCTTGCAGAGAAGGTTGTATGCTGTGATGTCGTTATGGAAAAAGGCTCGAGTAGAGGTAACAAATGGTGTTAATTTTTGCGTTCAAAAGCAAAACTATCTGTTTTTTATAGTATTGTCAGACTATATGAATAATTTATTTCATGATGAAAACGATCAAGAGTGGATGAGATGCCTATGAAGATGGAAGCCGGGCAAGTAGTCGATTATGCAGCGCGTACTGATGTTGGAAAGAAGAGAGAGCATAATGAAGATTGTTATTGCGTAAACGCAGACCTGGGGCTGTACGTGGTCGCTGATGGCATGGGTGGGCATGCCAGTGGTGAAGTCGCTAGTAAGATTGCAGTGACTACGATCGAGCAGCAGGTAGCGCAGGGCTGCAGTTTGGTCGAAGCCATCGCTAAGGCGCATGCCGCGATAATCAACGGTGTTAAACAAGGTCTGGGTAAACATGGTATGGGGACGACTGTGGTTGCTGTTCAGCTTGAGGGTGGCAGTTATACGCTGGCATGGGTTGGCGATAGTCGCGCCTATCTGTGGGATGGCGAGTTATCACAACTCAGTAAAGATCATTCGATGGTGCAGATGCTGATCGATTCCGGGCAGATAACACGAGATGAAGCGCGTACCCACCCGCGTAAGAATGTTATCTATCAGAATCTTGGTGCGGCCGAGGTCGAAGGCCACCAGGTTTCTGTTGAGCGAGGTGTGCTTTATAAAGGTCAGAAGATCATCCTGTGCAGTGATGGAATGTCAGACGAAGTTGATGATGCGCAGATTGCTGAGATCATCAGTCAGGCTGACAATGTGGACGATACTGCAGAGAATTTAGTAACTGCTGCTATCGACAATGGCGGCAACGATAATGTTTCTGTCATCGTGATTTCTGCACCTGCCGATGCGCTGGAGAAACCGGAGGGTGAAGGGGCATAAAAAGAAGTTGATAAGGCTGAGTCGGTCTCGGATTAGGATGTTTGAGGTTTAGCAATCCCGGATATGTTTTTGATGTCATTGCGAG
>CBDUKK010000060.1:0-8072 GCA_965367795.1 uncultured Gammaproteobacteria bacterium | reverse complement strand
CGCCTGCCGTTAACGCGACCAACGGTTATTTCGGTCACGGTTACAGCACAAAAGAAAAAGGTCTCGCTGGTGCCGGCGTGGCTTACTCCCAGGACGCGATGGCAGGCGCTACTAACCCGGCAGGTATGGCCTTTGTGGGTGACCGCATGGATGTCGGTTTATGGTTATTTAGTCCATCACCACGTAAATATACTTCTTCAGGTCCAGCGTCGAACTTTTTAGACCCAGCTACAGGACAGTTCACTTTTGGTATTGGTGATGGTGGTCAAAGTATAGAAAGTGAAAATGATTTCTTTTTAATCCCACACTTTGCTTATAACAGAATGCTGACTAGTGATAGTGCATTAGGTATCTCTATCTATGGTAATGGTGGTATGAATTCTGAATATGAGGGTGGATTCGCTTCTGTCGATGCTGCTCTTGTGGATCCGACTGGGACAACGCCTCCGGGTACAGCTGCTGCGCAGTTGCCGGGAACTTATGGTGCAGGTACCGCCGGAATTAATTTAGAGCAGTTGTTTTTTAACATTAGCTTTGCGAAAAAACTTAATCCTAAGCATTCAGTAGGCGGTAGTGTGATACTTGTCGGGCAGCGGTTCAGAGCACAAGGTCTCGAGTTTTTCGGGGGCTTCTCTTCAGATCCGTCAAATATTTCTGGTAATACTAATTCGTACTCATATGGTGCTGGCCTGAAGTTTGGTTATCAGGGCGAGGTGGCAGACGGATTCCGGGTTGGTGTTAGCTACCAGTCAAAAATGAGCATGAGTGAATTCGATGAGTACAAGGGCTTGTTTGCGGAAGGCGGCGATTTTGACATACCTTCTACTTATACAATAGGTGTTTCCTATAAAATTGGTAATGCTGGTGTTATCGTTGCTGACTATCAGCGCATAATGTATTCAGACGTTGCTTCGGTTTCAAATCCTTTTTCGAATATTATGAATTGTAACCCAACCACGACACCAGCTTCTGGTGCCGGCTGTCTAGGTGGTGCTGACGGTGCTGGATTTGGATGGGAAGATATTGGAATAATCAAGTTGGGATATCAGTGGGATGCGGCCAATATGTCATGGCGTGTTGGTTATAGCCATTCTGATCAACCGATTCCTGATTCAGAGGTCTTATTCAATATCCTGGCACCTGCCGTTATCCAGGATCACGTGACTTTCGGGTTGAGTAAAGAGATTGGCACCAATCAGGAGTTCAACTTTGCAGCAGGTTATGCTCTGAATAATTCTGTAGAAGGTCCAAATGCATTTGACCCAGGCCAAACAATTAAAATTGAGATGTCTCAGATTGATATACAGGCAGGATGGGCTTGGAAATTCTAAGGCATGATTTACTAGCATGATAAAAAAGGACCCCGGACGGGGTCTTTTTTTTGGTTAGTGAATAATCAGCTGTTAATGGTTAGTGTCAATTATCCTTAAAAAAATGCAGGAATTGGTTCTTATATGACCGATTCCATCTTGAATAAGTCTAAATAAGTATATTATAAAGTATTGATTGCTTTGGTTTTATCATCGAAAAAGCTTGCATAACATGCTGCTTTTATTTACATTGTCGAGCCTTGTACCTCGCGAATGGATAGATTAATTCTATATTTGAATCAATTGATTGCGGGATGCGCGAGACTAATAAATATAATTTTTGGAAAAATTTTGGAGTGATAAAGCATGATTAAAGTAAATACAAAAATGCTGTCGATTGCAGCCGCAGCTGTAATCAGTATGGCGTCGATGGTGGTGAATGCCGCCGGTGAGATGAAGCCATTTGTTTTGGCTTCGACAGCTACTGGCGCTGTTGCAGATAAAGTGGCGGATGTTAAAAAATCTTTGACTGATAATGGTTTCGAAGTGGTCGGTGAATACTCGCCCTATGAAAGTGCACATATCATCGTGGTTACTAATAATACCCTGAAAAAAGCAGCGGGTTCTCATGAACGTGGCGGTTACGCTGCTGGCCAGCGTGTGGCGATCACAAAAGTCGGTGACCAGCTTCAGATCACTTACACTAATCCAGCATATATGGCTGCGGCTTATCACGTAAAAGGTGATATCTCATCTGTGACTAACGCATTGAACAAGGCCCTGGGATCAATCAAGGAATATGGTCCGGCTAAAGGTTTGTCTGCAGAAGATATCGCTGGTTATCATTATACTTTTGGTATGGAATATTTTGACGAGCCATACGATCTGGCAAGATATGGCAGCTATGAAGAAGCTGTTGCTGCAGTAGAAAAAGGTCTGGCTGCAAATGCAGGTGGTGCCACTAAAGTATATCGTATCGACATCCCTGGTAAGAAACAGACATTGTTCGGTGTTGGTCTGTCTTCTGAAACAACAGGCAATAAGTACATGGATGATACCTTCATCATGTCTGAGATCGATTTTAAAGATGTCCGTTCAACAGCCCACCTGCCATATGACATCCTGGTGACTGACGATACAGTTGAAGCATTGCACGCTCGTTTCCGTATTGCTATCAACTTCCCTGATCTGAGCATGATGGGATCTAACAGCTTTATGAATATCATGCCATCACCTGATGCGATCAAAGGGTCGCTGACAAAAACTGCTGGTGGTACGATCGAAGAAGAGTTTTAGTATTTAATTAAAATTTTCTTCATGAAAAGCCCCGGGACTTCCGGGGTTTTTTTTTGCTCGAATAAATGTAAATTGAGTCTAAATCATCGATTGTGGCTATTTGCGCAGAATATCCCTAAATTGTACGTGAAATTTCACGGATAAGCGTTTAGAATGCACGGTTCCGCCATTCGGGCAGAGTTGTGTCGGCTTGTTAAAAGTTGATGATTTATATGGCTTTTTTAAATATATAACTAATTAAATACAGCGAGATAGATAGTACAGTGGAATTGACCGGCGCAGAAATTATTATCGAATGCCTGAAAGCTGAGGGTGTTGACTACGTATTTGGTTACCCTGGTGGTGCCGTGCTGCATATATATGATGCTTTTTATAATCAGGATGATGTGCAGCATATACTTGTTCGCCATGAGCAGGGTGCGACCCATGCTGCTGATGGTTACGCAAGATCGACCGGTAAACCGGGTGTGGTACTGGTGACTTCTGGGCCGGGTGCGACAAATGCCGTCACTGGTATCGCGACCGCTTTTATGGACTCTATTCCTATGATCGTTATCACTGGTCAGGTGCCTAAACATCTGATTGGTAACGATGCATTTCAGGAAGTCGACTCTGTCGGTATCACGCGTCCGATCGTCAAACATAATTTCCTGATTAACGATGTCAACGACATCGCAGATACATTTAAAAAAGCTTTTTATGTCGCAACCACCGGCCGGCCTGGTCCTGTTGTCATCGATATTCCGAAAGATATAACGGCTGAAAAAGTGGCCTTTGAATATCCTTCTGAAATTGAGATGCGTTCATATAATCCTACGGTGAAAGGTCATAACGGACAGATTAAGCGCGCCGTAGAAATGATCAAGTCTGCACAGCGCCCCATGATCTATACCGGTGGTGGTGTGATCCTGGGTAATGGTTCTGAGCAGCTACGTACTTTTACCCGGTCACTCGGTTACCCGATTACGCAGACCCTGATGGGGCTGGGCGCATTTCCCGCCAGTGACCCGCTATCGCTTGGTATGTTAGGTATGCATGGCACCTATGAAGCAAATATGGGCATGCACCACTGTGATACTCTGATCGCAATCGGTGCGCGTTTCGATGACCGTGTGACAGGTAACCTGGAAAAATTCTGCCCGGATGCGAAGATCATCCACATCGATGTTGATCCGGCGTCAATTTCCAAGAATGTAAAAGTTGATATACCGATAGTCGGTGAAGTTGCTCCCATCCTGGACTCTATCAACAGGGAACTGGCGGGATCAGCCGAACTAACCAATAAAGGTGCGATAGAGAAATGGTGGGCGCAGATAAACGAGTGGCGTGCGCAAGATTGCCTCAAGTATGATCGTGACAGTGACATCATAAAGCCACAGTTTGTTGTTGAGGAGCTGTATAACGCGACCAACGGTGAAGCTTTCATTACTTCAGATGTGGGGCAGCACCAGATGTTTGCGGCACAGTATTATGGCTTCGACCGGCCAAGACAATGGATCAATTCCGGCGGTCTCGGCACCATGGGTTTCGGCCTGCCTGCGGCGATGGGTGTGCAACTGGCGCATCCGGGTGAGATGGTTGCCTGCATCACTGGTGAATCCAGTATTCAGATGTGTATCCAGGAATTATCGACCTGTCTTCAGTATTCATTACCGGTAAAGATCATCAACCTGAACAATGGTTACATGGGAATGGTTAGACAGTGGCAGGAGTTCTTCTATGAGAAGCGCTACGCCATGTCATATTTTGATTCACTACCAGATTTTGTTGCTATCGCAGAAGCTTATGGTCACATAGGCATCAAGGTCGAAAAACCGGCTGATGTCCGTCCCGCTCTGGATGAAGCATTCAAGCAAAAAGACCGCCTGGTATTTCTTGATTTCATCACTGATAGAGAAGAGAACGTCTATCCGATGATCCCGGCCGGTGCCGGTTTGAACGAAATGATTTTGGTGTAGCAGTCGTGGTATACGAAACAGACAATTCTGAAGCAGTAGAGATGAAACATATTATATCTATCTTATTAGAGAATGAATCGGGCGCCCTGTCGCGTGTGGCCGGACTGTTTTCTGCACGGGCGTACAATATCGAGTCGCTGACTGTAGCGCCTACCGATGACCCATCCCTGTCAAGGATGACTCTGGTTACCACGGGTACAGATGATATCGTCGAGCAGGTCTGCAAGCAGCTGAACAAGCTGATCGACGTGGTAAAACTGGTCAACCTGACGAAAGACGCACACGTAGAGCGTGAGCTGATCCTGATCAAGGTAAAAGCAGAGAACGAGCAGCGTGATGAAGTGAAGCGTATCGTGGATATCTTCAACGGCCATGTTATCGACATGACAGATACAACTTATACGCTGGAAGTTACTGGCGACAGTGAGAAAATTGATGCCGTGCTTAAGGCGCTGGAAAATATCACCATGCTCGAAGTCGTCCGTTCAGGGCAGTTAGGCATGGGGCGTGGCGATAAAGGAATGGTATAACGCCCGCATTGATCGGCTATGTCATGGATCACTCACCAGAACACAATAATTACAGATTTTTTTAAATTAAAAACGTTTACGGACTAAGTAACAATGAATATTTATTACGATAAAGATTGCGATCTTTCTATCATTCAAAGCAAAAAAGTATGCATCATCGGCTATGGCTCACAGGGTCATGCACATGCGAATAATCTGCAGGATTCAGGCGCTGAAGTCTGTGTTGGTCTGCGCGAAGGTTCTTCATCAGCTGTCAAAGCAGAAGGTGCAGGTATCGCGGTCAAGTCTATCGAAGATGGTGTTGCCTGGGCTGACGTGGTCATGGTTCTGGCACCTGATGAGCATCAGGCCGCAATCTATAAAGAGCAGATCGAACCAAACATAAAGCAGGGCGCAGCGATGGCTTTTGCGCATGGTTTTAATATTCATTTTGAAGCGATCAGCCCACGCGCAGACCTCGATGTGATAATGATCGCACCAAAGGCGCCAGGTCATACCGTGCGTAGTGAATTTGTAAACGGTGGCGGTATCCCGGACCTGATCGCTATCGCGCAGGACGCTACGGGTAATGCTAAAGATATCGCTTTATCATATGCATCTGCCATCGGTGGTGGTCGCACCGCGATCATCGAAACCACCTTCCGTGAAGAGACTGAAACTGATCTGTTCGGTGAGCAGGCTGTTTTATGTGGTGGTACTACTGCGCTGGTACAGGCCGGTTTTGAAACATTGGTGGAAGCAGGTTATGCACCAGAGATGGCCTATTTCGAATGTCTGCATGAGCTGAAACTGATCGTCGACCTGATGTACCAGGGCGGCATCGCTGACATGCGTTACTCCATCTCTAACACGGCTGAGTATGGCGATGTTACACGTGGCCCTCGTGTCGTTAATGAGAACACCAAGGCTGAGATGAAGAAGATACTCTCTGAGATACAGAGTGGACAGTTTGCCAAAGAATTCATCGATGAGATGCACTCCGGTGCGAAGAACCTCGAAGCGCTACGCAAGAAAGGCCGTGAGCACCAGATCGAAGAAGTGGGCGCCAAGTTACGCGCTATGATGCCATGGATCAAGGCCAACAAGATCGTCGACAAAAGCAAAAATTGATCCTGAGTTATTCAAGCGGATTGATAGAAAAGGGCCGTCAGGCCCTTTTTTTTTGTAAGATTAAAAACAATGTTTTCCGCGAATGAACGCAATTTAAAGCTTGATCTTGTTTTTAATGTTCGTGTTCATTCGCACAAGAATAAAAGTTTTTTAATATTAGACGATACAGCAAGACTAGGCTATCCTTAAGCTCATGGAACCAAGACAAGAACTACCCGCTAAAAAACGTCGTCGCGGTATTTATTTACTGCCTAACCTGATTACCACGGCCGCATTATTTGCCGGATTCTATGGCATCGTGGCGGCAACGCAGGGCAAGTTTGAGCAGGCATCGGTGGCTATTTTTATCGCCATGATCCTTGATGCGCTGGACGGGCGTGTTGCCCGGATGACGAATACACAGTCCGAGTTTGGTGCTGAATATGACAGTTTGGCCGATATGGGGTCATTTGGCCTGGCACCCGCGCTGGTGATGTATGAATGGTCTCTTTCATCACTGGTCAATGTCAGCTACCCGCTGGGAAAACTTGGCTGGCTGGCTGCTTTCCTCTTCGTCGCCTGTGCCGCCTTGCGTCTCGCACGTTTCAATACCAAAGCGAGCAATACCGATAAGCGTTATTTTCAGGGACTGCCGAGCCCAGCTGCTGCAGGGGTCGTAGTCGGTTTCGTCTGGGCCTGCTTTGATAATGGTATCGAAGGTGAGGCGGTGGCGATGATCGCTTTACCCATCATCGTGTTTGCCGGTCTGATGATGGTGAGTAACGTATCCTATTACAGCTTCAAAGATATCGATTTTCACAATAAAGTGCCCTTCGTTGCCATGCTGGTAGTAGTGATGATCTTTGTGTTTTCTGCCATCGATCCACCGATATCACTGTTCGGCTGCTTCATGGCTTACGCCTTATCCGGGCCAGTCATCAGCGTGCTGCGCCGATTTAAAAAACGTGGCATGACAGAGTAGCCTTAATTGTAAATTTCAGCTTGTAAAATTTTTGACATGTCGTTATAGTTGAATCACTTATGTGTAATTTCACGTCACAACTTGACCTTGCTGCAACGCACACTCCTATTGCGTCGGCACAGGCTGTGGCTTTCCTGTCATTTTCAGCACTACCTGGCTCTCTTTTTCTCCTCCTGCCTTAGGGCAGCTAATGATTCCTGGCGAGGAGAATACGCACTCAAAATATTTATACCCGGAAAATTTGATTTGAAGGTCAAGTCATGAGTAATGAATCTACAGAAATAAAACAAAGCAAACAGGATCAGTTGATAATATTTGATACCACCTTGCGTGATGGTGAGCAGAGTCCAGGTGCTTCCATGACCAAGGAGGAAAAGGTGCGTATCGCAAAAGCGCTGCAGAAGATGCGTGTCGACGTTATCGAGGCAGGCTTCCCTATCGCCAGCCAGGGCGATTTCGAATCGGTGAAAGCCGTCGCCTCAGTGATAAAAGACAGTACCGTATGCGGTCTTGCGCGAGCGCTGGAAAAGGATATTAACCGTGCCGGTGAGGCATTAAAACCAGCAGAGTCTTCGCGTATCCACACGTTTATCGCAACCTCACCGATCCATATGAAGATGAAGCTGCGGATGCAGCCGGATGATGTACTTGCACAGGCTGTTGAAGCTGTGAAAATGGCGAGACGCTTTACCGATGATGTTGAATTTTCACCGGAAGATGCCGGTCGTTCTGAAACCGATTTCCTGTGCCGTGTCATCGAAGCCGTGATCGATGCCGGTGCTACGACGATCAATATACCTGATACCGTGGGTTATAACATCCCGCATCAGTTCGGTGGCTTGATCCACACGCTGTTAGAGCGGATTCCTAATTCCGATAAAGCGATCTTCTCGGTACATTGTCACAA
>CBDUKK010000059.1:0-8107 GCA_965367795.1 uncultured Gammaproteobacteria bacterium | reverse complement strand
CTCACAGCCGATCGGTATAGGTATCGCCCAGTCAATTACGACCATTTCGACCAGAACAAAAACACGTGTTATCTTAAATTTGACCGAGGTCGTTCCTTACCAGGTTACTACCCAGGGAAAAAATGTATTAATAACGCTTGACAGCGAAGCAACCGGGGCAGCCTTTGATACTAGCAACACAGCATCTGCGGCAACATCTGCGCCGGGAACATCAAGGTTCTCAAACAACCCTCGCGGCATAGACAATATTGACTTTAGACGTGGCGAAGCGGGTGAAGGCAGAGTTGTTATCAGTCTAACAGAAGCCAATATCCCTATGGACATCAGCGAAGAGTTTGGCAAGGTCGTGGTCAAGTTCCTCGGCATAAAACTGCCCAACGATCTGCGTCAGACACTGGATGTTCTCGACTTTGCGACACCCGTCAAGACAGTGAGCAGTTTCGAAGAGGATGATAATGTTCGCATCGAAATCGAACCAGTCAGCAGCGACTATGAACATGTTGCCTACCAGGCAAACAATATCTTTACAATCGAACTGAAACCAATCAGTAAAGAAGAACTGGAAGAAGTTAAAAAAGACAAGTTCGGTTATACCGGCGAGCGCCTGTCACTTAATTTTCAGGACATCCCTGTACGTGCCGTGCTACAGCTGATCGCAGATTTCACCAGTCTCAACGTCGTCGTCAGTGATTCCGTTGACGGTAATCTGACCTTGCGCCTGAAGAATGTTCCATGGGATCAGGCACTCGACATCATCCTCAAAGCCAAAGGTTTATCCAAGCGCGAATCCGGCACGGTGATGATGATCGCACCGAGTGAAGAGATCGCAGCACAGGAAAAAATAGACCTGGAAGCGCAACAGTCAATCACTGAACTCGCCCCCATCAGAAGCGCATTTTTCACTATCAACTTTGCCAAAGTGAGTGAATTAGCATCATTATTTACCGGTGGTGGCGGTGGTGAAGATGGTGAAGAAGGTGCTGCAGCGTCTTCCGGCATCCTCAGCCCAAGGGGCAGTGTCATCATCGATGAACGCACTAATACCCTGATCGTCAAAGACACCGAAGAGGTTATATCTGAGATCCGCCGTACGCTTAAAAAGCTTGATATCCCCATCCGCCAGGTAATGATCTCTTCACGTATCGTTATCGCCCAGGATGAATTCACGAAAGAACTGGGGTCTAGATTCGGCGTCACCCGGGCTGCCTCGAACAGCAGTGGCTTCGGTGTAACCACCGGTACCTTCCAGGGTGCAGACACCATCGCATCTAGCGGTCTTGATAATATCGCAGCTGGCGGCACACCAGAGCCATTTACCATACCTAGCGGTATAAATGCCGTGGACCGTCTCAATGTCAACCTGGCAACCGCTGGTGCTGCCGCTGGCAGCCTGGCATTTGCTGTACTGAGCGGTAGCTCACTGATCGACCTTGAGATATCTGCCTTGCAGGCAGAAAACGAAGGTGAAGTTATCTCGAGCCCTCGTGTAGTAACTGCAGACAGACATGAAGCACATATCGAACAGGGTGTAGAGATCCCCTATCTGTCAGCATCTTCAAGCGGTGCCACACAGGTCGAGTTCAAAAAAGCAGTTTTAAGTATCGTTGTCACACCTCAGATCACACCGGATGACCGTGTCATCATGGATCTGTCAGTCACCAACGATACCGTCGGCGATATTTTCGCAGGTATCCCGAGTATCGATACCCGCGAAGTCGGCACACAGGTTTTAGTAAACAACGGAGACACCGTGGTATTAGGTGGTATCTATCAGCAGATCACACGTGATGAAGTTGATAAGGTACCTTTCCTCGGTGACATACCATTGATCGGTTATTTCTTTAGACACACACTGGAAAGCGACGAAAGACGGGAGTTGCTTATATTTGTTACACCTAAAATACTTAAAGATGCTCTCTCACTTTAGATTATTACCTGATATTTGGTAAGGAAGAAACAGACATGAACAACCGATTTCTCATAATCGCTCCCCTGCTCGCCAGTAGTACATTATTTATGGCCGGCTGCAGTGATGACAATAGTTCCTATGAAACGCCTAATACAACAGGAGTAGTAACAAACTCAGGCACTATTTCACAAACTAACTTCTCTCTGCTTACCGCAGATGTGATGCCTGCTGTGATAGATGGAACTACCGGAGTCTTCACAAAAACCGATGTTGAACTTACGGTTTACATCGGCGATCGAAACAATCAAACACTCACAGATGCACATACCATTAACTTTATAGCGGAATATGGCTTAATACAGCCATCATGTGTGACCGAAGAAGGCCAGTGCAGCGTCACATGGTCAGCAATAAAAAGACCTGAGGCAGGCGGTCCCGCTTCCGACGGTTATGTAACGATTACAGCATATACCATCGGCGAAGAAGGATTCACCGATACCAACGGGAACAATGTATTTGATGATGGCGATATAGGCTTCGAAGACCTGGAAGAGCCTTACGTCGATGCAGATTATGTTTCTGGTGTTGCAAGTAATGGTTATTCTACTGGTGACATAATTATAGACACTGTTAACTCGCTTGATCCAACTGGTGCAAACCAGGTTCATGATATCGCAGATGGCCTCTTTAATGGCCCCGGCTGCACACACACCTTCTTATGCGGCAGCCCATCGATCACGATTTTTGACAGTGTCGCGATGTCTATTGTCAGCAACGCACTGGAAAGCCGAACAATCGGTGGTACCGTAACAGGTCTTGCTGGTACTGGACTAGCTTTACTGAACAATGGCACTGACCTCCTGTCAGTTACTGCTAACGGATCATTTTCCTTTGTCACACCTATCGTTGATGGCCAGAGTTATGTCGTTAGCGTATTTACACAGCCCACATCTCCCAGCCAGATATGTAGCATAGCGAATCCTACTGGAACCGTTTCGGCGAATGTCACCAACGTCGATGTGACCTGTGCCACCAACACGTACGCCATCAGTGGTAACGTGAGCGGCATTCCAGTGGCTGAAAATATCGTTTTACAGAATAACGGTGGTGATGACCTGTTACTTTCTGCCGATGGCAACTTTGTATTTTCCGGCCAGATAGCAGATCTCGCTACATATAACGTTACAGTACTCACTCCACCGCCATCAGCGCCGACCTGTACCGTCACTAACGCGACAGGCACTATTTCAAGTGCACCGGTCACTAATATAACTGTCAGTTGTAGCTAATGATTTAATTCAGCGGCAAATAACCATATACTAAGCGACCTGAGATCAGGTCGCTTTTTTTATGCCCATATAATTTATGTTCAATCAAAACAATATCTTCTTAATCGGCTTAATGGGCACAGGCAAAACAACTGTCGGCCGCCAGTTGTCGCGCAAGTTAAAAATGGACTTCTATGACAGTGACCGTGTCATAGAAGAGCGCACCGGTGCTGATATCCCGCTGATCTTTGAAAAAGAAGGTGAAGCAGGCTTCAGAAAACGTGAAGCAGAAATCATCGATGAACTCACGCAGAAGAAGAACATCATCCTCGCGACCGGCGGCGGAGCGGTATTAAACAGCGAAAACCGCAATCACCTGGTCAACCGGGGCACGGTGTTCTACCTGAAAAGCAACCTGAAAACGCTGATCGAACGTACCAGCAAGGACAAGAACAGGCCGCTGCTGCATGCTGACGAGCCTGCTGAAGACATCCTGAAACGTCTGCTTGAAGAACGTGGCCCACTTTACGAAGAAACGGCGGATTTCACCATAGAAACAGCCAACAACTCGATTCATAGCGTAATTCAGGCTATCATTAAGTCCCTTAAATAGATTGCTCCCATTTACATAGATGACCACACTAACCGTTGAACTCGGCGAACGCAGTTACCCGATATATATAGGCAATAACCTGCTCGGGCAGGATGAGCTGTTAAAGCGACATATACCCGGCAATAGCGCCCTCATCGTAAGCAACGAGACAGTCGCCCCACTGTATCTCGAAAAGACCCGATCCATGCTATCCGGACTGAAAAGTGAATCGGTGATACTTCCCGATGGCGAACAATACAAGAACCTGGAAGTATTGAACAAGATTTATGATGGTCTGCTGCGCAACCGTTTTGACCGCAATACCACCATCATCGCTCTCGGCGGCGGCGTAGTCGGCGACATGGCAGGGTTTGCCGCCGCCAGCTACCAGCGTGGCGTCCACCTGATACAGATTCCCACTACCCTGTTATCCCAGGTCGACTCATCCGTTGGTGGCAAGACAGGCGTAAACCATGCGCTCGGTAAAAACATGATCGGTGCGTTTTATCAGCCGAGAGCGGTAATCGCTGATACCGACACATTAGACACCCTGCCCGACCGTGAGTTAAGCGCCGGCCTCGCCGAGGTGATCAAATATGGCCTCATCTGTAACCGTGAGTTCTTCGACTGGCTGGAGAACAACATGCAGGCCCTGTTATCGAGGGACAAGCAGGCTTTGAGCCATGCTATCGAAGTCTCCTGCCAGACGAAAGCAGATGTGGTCGCCGCCGATGAACGCGAGAGCGGCAAACGCGCCCTGCTCAACCTCGGCCACACTTTTGGCCACGCTATCGAAAATGGCATGGGCTACGGTGAATGGCTACATGGAGAGGCGGTCGGAGCGGGCATGTGCATGGCAGCAGCCATGTCCAATCAGATGGGCTGGATGAGCGATGAAGATACGCAGAGAACGTTCAAGCTTATTGAACAGGCGAAGCTGCCCTGTAAAGCACCTGAGTCTATGACCGCTGAAAAATTTCTCGAGTTGATGTCAGTGGATAAAAAAGTGCTCGATGGCGTTCTGCGACTGATACTGATGAAAGGTATTGGCGAGTCACTGGTCACCGATGATTACACACTAGACGACTTGAACAAGGCCATAAGCCATTCCGTCGCAGCCTGAACAGATCAGCGCAGGATAACCAGCATGAACAGCAGTTACAGTGGACGACTAGTACCCTATGCATGTAATGACATGCAGTCATACGGGCGCCGGCATGAAGAGACACACCCGACTTACCGTAATGAATATCAGCGTGACCGTGACCGCATCATCCACTCTGCAGCATTTCGGCGCCTGGAATACAAGACCCAGGTATTCGTCAACCATGAGGGCGACCTGTTCCGCACCCGTTTGACGCATTCACTGGAAGTGGCACAGATAGCTCGCAGCATCGCACGTGAGTTGCAGTTACACGAAGACCTGAGCGAAGCGATAGCACTCGCCCATGACCTCGGTCACACGCCTTTCGGCCATGCCGGGCAGACAGCACTGAACAACTGCATGAAAAATTTTGGCGGTTTCGAACACAATATCCAGTCACTGCGCGTTGTCGACAAGCTGGAGCAGAAATACGCTGACTTCAACGGACTGAACCTGACCTTTGAAACACGTGAAGGCATCCTGAAACACTGTGCTATCAATAACGCTAAAGACCTCGGCGATGTCGGTGAACGCTTTCTTGAGAAAACCCAACCTAGCCTGGAAGCACAGCTGACCGACCTCTCGGATGAGACCGCTTACAATAATCACGATATAGATGACGGTATCCGTTACGGCCTGATCAGCATCGACGATCTGTTGAATATTGAACTATTCCGCACCCAGTACGACATCGTCAACAAACAGTATCCCGGCCTGGACGATAAGAAACTCATCCATGAGATCATCCGCCGCATGATCAATGTGATGGTGGTCGACCTGATCGATACATCGCGGCAGAATATCAAAAATGCCAGCCTCAGTACCATCGAAGATGTACGCAAACAGGGCCAGAAAATAATGGCTTTCAGTGAAGAGATGAGCGAGAAAAAACTGGAGCTGAAGCAGTTCCTGCGTAGAGAACTATATCAGCACTACCGCGTACACCGGATGACCAAAAAAGCGGCTGACGTTATCGAAGCCCTGTTCAATGCATTCATGGATGACCTGAAGATTTTGCCCACGGAAGCGCTGGACCACTGCAACATACTCAAAGAAAAACATGGCGAGAAAGGCATCGCTCGTGGTATCTCAGACTATATCGCCGGCATGACCGACCGTTACGCCATCGTGGAGTTCGAAAGGATCTTCAATCCTCGCCAACTGTCTTTCGTAAACTTACACCCGTAATATCGACGATCTCACAGGGACACCCCTTGCTTAAGATAAACTTATGAACAGACATAAAGTAACTATAGAATTAAATAATTACTCTGCAATCCGATCAACGCTATACCGTTTCTGGAAATATCTCAGTGGCCTCACTACTATATTTTTGTGGGCTCGTTTCGCCTGTTACGAGAGCAGTAATGATGCTGTTCGGCGAACCGTACAGACTGAGCCACTGATATCTCTGCAAAACTCCGTATGCCTGTAAAGTCTTCGATCTAGTCGTGGCCGGACTGATACCGCAAAATTTTATTGACGACCTGATATCACGTAGTGACATCGTCGAGGTCATCAATGCGCGTGTCCCACTGAAAAGAAAAGGCAAGGAATACACTGCATGCTGCCCTTTCCATAACGAGAAAACACCTTCGTTCACGGTCAGTGAAAACAAGCAGTTCTACTACTGTTTCGGTTGCCACGCCAAGGGAAATGTCATCGGTTTCCTGATGGACTATGAACACCTGAGCTATGTCGACGCTATCGAATCACTGGCCGCAGATCAGCATCTCGATGTACCACACGAGGACGACAGCCGCTCACACCAGCAGAAGCAGGACAAACAGCCGTTATATGATATTTTAAAACAGGCCAGCGAACTGTTCCAGCAACAGCTAAAAACATCCGAGCGTGCGATCAATTACCTCAAACAGCGTGGCCTGAGCGGAGAAGTCGCCAGGCAGTTCAAGATCGGCTATGCACCTGATGGCTGGGATTTTCTTATCAGCCACCTGGGAAAATCGAAAGCTCACCTGCAGGCACTGAATAAGACCGGACTGGTCGTTATCAAGGATAACGATAAAACCTACGACCGGTTCCGGGACCGCATCATCTTCCCCATTACAGATCAGCGCGGCCGCATCATCGGCTTTGGCGGTCGCATACTCGACCAGGGTGAACCTAAATATCTAAACTCTCCGGAAAACGCCGTCTTCCACAAAGGCTATGAACTGTATGGTTTGTACGAAACCAAGCAGGCATTAAGACAGATCGATCGTATCATCATCGTAGAAGGATATATGGATGTTGTCGCCCTGGCGCAACATGGGATCAACTATGCCGTCGCCTCGTTAGGCACAGCCACAACAACCGAGCAGATCCAGAAAACATTCCGCACCACGCACGAGATAATTTTCTGTTATGACGGTGATAATGCCGGCAAGAAAGCCGCATGGCGGGCACTGGAAAACACCCTGTCCGTTATCCGTGACGGCATGGTCGCAAAATTTCTTTTTCTCCCTGAGAAGGAAGACCCTGACACCATGGTGCGCAAGGAAGGCAAAGACGCTTTTGAGCAGCGCATCAAGAACGCCACCACTTTATCAGCATTTTTATTCGATAACCTGAAAGCTGAATCGGACATCAGCAGCAAAGAAGGCAAGGCTCAACTTGCCAGTAAAGCCAATAAGCTGATCCAGAAAATGCACAACAGCCTGTTTAAAGATCTGCTGATAGAAGAGTTATCTTCGATCGTCGGCCTCAGCCAGCAACAGCTCGAATCAAAGATATCTTCAGCCGAGGAGGCGAACAGACCTCCAGCAAAAACTTTCAAGCCTGTTCGTGGCCAGCAGGTACAGAATAATAAGACGCGTATAGCCATCGCTTTACTGCTGCAGAATCCATCGCTGGCATCACATCACAAAGTCCCCGATGGCTTTCAGAATGCATTCACCAGGGGGCTTCCTCTGCTCTACGAATTACAGAAGACCATCGAATCAAATCCCGAGATAAGCTCCGCAGCATTGCTTGAACGTTTTCGTGATAGCGAACATGAAAAGGCCTTGAATATATTGTCTATGTTACAGACACCGGAAACAGAGAATACTGACAATATCATGGACGTTTATAAAGACCTGATCGAGCGACTGCACTACGATGACAGGGATGAATATTTTAACTATAAGATAAGCAATAACGAACAACTGACCGCTGAAGAACAGAAAGAGTACCTGGACCTCTGCACCAAATAA
>CBDUKK010000058.1:0-8163 GCA_965367795.1 uncultured Gammaproteobacteria bacterium | reverse complement strand
TTCACAGATGGCGGAAGGCTGGGCTAAATTGTATGGCCGGCCATCGTTTATAACACAGTCCGCCGGCATCGAGGCCCACGGTAAAAATCCGCGCGCCATCGCGGTGATGAAACAGGCAGGTGTCGACATCTCCGAACAGGAATCAACAAAAGTGAGCGATGAAATGCTCGAACAGGCAGACCTGGTAGTAACCGTTTGCGGCCATGCCGATGAGCATTGTCCTGCACTGCCAGCAGGCACTAACAAAGTGCACTGGCCGCTGGATGATCCTGCAAAAGCTGAGGGCAGCGAAGAAGAAATCATGGATGTATTCCGTGCCAGCCGTGATGACATCAAGGAACGTGTCAGAAAATTACTGCAGCAACTTAAAAATAAGAGCGATTAGCCGTTATGTCTTTACAATGTGAGGTCACTGCCAGACGATCAGCGAAAGCGGACATGGGCTTTTTCGAACGCTACCTTACCTTATGGGTGGCACTCTGCATCATCGCAGGCATCGGCCTTGGCCACCTGGTACCGCAATTTTTTCAGAGCGTCGGCCAACTCGAAATCGCACAGATCAACATGCCGGTTGCATTGCTGATCTGGTTAATGATTATTCCGATGTTGCTCAAGGTCGACCTGAAAGCACTGAAGAATGTCAGCGAACACTGGCGTGGCATCGGTGTCACATTGTTCGTCAACTGGGCAGTGAAGCCGTTCTCGATGGCACTGCTGGGCTGGCTGTTTATCGGCTATCTGTTTCGGGGCTGGTTACCGGAAGACCAGATCGACAGCTATATTGCCGGCCTGATCCTGTTAGCGGCTGCGCCCTGCACCGCCATGGTGTTCGTCTGGAGCAACCTGTCACGAGGCGAGCCCCATTTCACACTGACCCAGGTCGCTTTGAACGATGTCATCATGGTATTCGCCTTTGCACCGATCGTTGCGCTGCTGCTCGGTATATCATCCATCTCGGTCCCCTGGGACACCCTGTTCCTGTCCGTGGTTTTATACATCGTTGTACCACTGATAATCGCCAATATATTGCGCCGGTTGCTGCTCAGTGGCAACACAGGACAACAGAGACTTGATCGCACACTAAGAATGCTTCACCCATGGTCTTTAGCTGCTCTGCTCGCGACGCTGGTATTACTGTTCGGTTTTCAGGGCGAACAGATTTTAAAACAGCCGCTCATCATTTTACTGCTGGCTGTGCCTATCCTGATCCAGGTGATATTCAATTCTGGATTAGCCTACCTGCTCAACCGCGCAGTGAGGTCACCGCACTGTGTCGCCGGCCCCTCCGCCCTGATCGGCGCCAGTAATTTTTTCGAACTCGCTGTTGCGACTGCTATCGCCTTGTTCGGTTTTGAGTCAGGTGCTGCGCTGGCGACAGTGGTTGGTGTGCTTATCGAAGTACCTGTCATGTTATTAGCGGTTCGCGTCGTTAACTCAACCGTGGGCTGGTATGAACAGCGCGAGGGGATTCAGAGCTATGATGAGTGCTGTCCGTCTAAATAACACACAGCCAGGACAGCGACTGCATGCTATCTGCTATCTGTTACCGGCGCTGCTTGTCTGACATCATCGCCAGCAGATTTTCAGCCAGCGCCTCGTATATGGGTTTCTTACAGATCAGCTTTGAAGTCGCTGAAGCGATCAATGCTGTTGCCATCATCGCCAGTACGAGCTCCTGGTTATCGGTCATCTCCATGACGATGACGAAAGCAGTGATCGGTGTCTGCACGACGCCGGTAAAGTAACCGATCATGCCAAGGATGACGATGGTCGACGCCATCTCGGCCGGGAACAGTAATGCCAGATCAGCACCCAGTCCAGCACCGCTTGCCAGTGATGGCGCAAACAGGCCGCCGGGGATCGTTGTCAGGTAGGTGGCTGCCGTCGCCAGTATTTTATAGAGAGGGTACATCATGCCATAGTCTGCCGTACAGGTTTCCAGCCCGGCGCAACTCACTATCTGTTTGGCTTCAAGATACCCGGTACCGTTCGATGTGCCACCACTCAAGATGCTCAACAATGCGACAATCAGACCACAGAGCAGAACGATCAAAACCCAGTGCGTCTGCATATATGGCCGTAGTTTCTTCGAAAGCACGATCAAAACCTGGCTGAACAGGCCGCCACAAAATCCACCGACCACACCACAGACAACAACGCCTAACCAGACCCAGCTGAAGTCGAGAGTCACCGGCGTTGTTCCATAGTAATTATAATTATTCTGATGCACGACGATGGCCGTCATACCCGCGAGCACGACACCGACCAGCATCATTCCGCTGTTGCGGCGATCATAGGAGCGTGCCATCTCCTCGATGGCAAAGATGATACCCGCCAACGGCGTGTTGAATGCTGCCGCGATGCCAGCACCACCGCCGGTAAGAATCAGGCCGCGCTCGTAATAACGTGTCGGCAGATGGGCATATTTTCCTAACGAATGCATGATCGCTGCACCCAGATGCACGGTTGGCCCTTCCCGGCCCAGGGAGGCACCGCTGCACAATGCCAGCACAGCCATCAGTACTTTTCCTACCACCATACGCATGGACAGCAGCCGGTTACTCATACTGCTGCCGGGATCGGCCAGGGCGATGAGTGTCTGCGGTATACCGCTGCCCTCGGCACCGCTGAAAATCTTGCGTGTCAGATAGACGGTCAGCACGAAACCAGCCGGCGTGATCAATAAAGGCAGGTATGCGTTATACGCGATGATACTTCTGAACAGGTGATCAGCCCGATCGGCCATCAGTGCAAAAACCGCAGCCACCAGGCCAACCAGGATAGCACCGCCCCAGAAGACCAGGTTAGTGCGCCATGCCCGCGGTCTGAATAAACGGTATTTTATTTTACTGACGTGATGTCGCATTCTGATGGACCTTAGTAAATTATCTCTATATATTCCTGTCCGAACACTTTATCCAGCCGGTTAAGCAGGTCGTCTGATGGAACCACGTTCCATTCTTCACCCAGTACATATCGCGAGAGTTCCGAGCCGCTGTTGTATTTGATATTTACCGGGCAATTACCTTCACGGTAAGTCTGTAATACATCTGTCAGCTGTTGCGCGATATTATGATCAGACCAGTTGCCGTTTGCTTTGCTCCGGTCAAACTTTATCTGCAGGCCACGAGCGAATTTTTCTCTCGCCTGCGTCATCGTGTAGATCGTACTCGCATTGACCGAATAGGCAGCATTGAAATCATCATAACTGACACTGCCGACGACCACACATACCTTGTCTTTTACCAGCGAATTGCTGTACTGCTCATAAACATCTTCATACAGGACCACTTCGACACGCGCTGTCCGGTCATCCAGTACACCGGTAACGATCTTGCTGCCGGTCTTGGTTTTACGCACCCGCATACCGATGAGCAGGCCGGCAAGGCAGTATTGTTTCTTGTCTTTTTTACGGTAGCCGCCATAACCACCACCCTTCTCACTTTCTGGGACCAGGTCCGGAACTTTAGAGAAACGGCACTCGGTGAAACGTCGTAATTCATCTTCGTAACGCGAGATAGGGTGTCCCGTCAGGTATAGACCGAGCGTTTCCTTCTCATTTGAAAGACGGGTTTCATCATCCCAGTCTTCGACCTCTACGACATGCACATTCGCATGCGTGTCAGGTTCATCAGATGAACCGAACATATCATCCTGACCGATACTCTCATTTTTCTGGTTCTGTTCTGCCAGTTGCACCGCGTTGCTCAGGCTGGCGATCAGGCTGGCGCGGTTAGGCCCCAGGGAATCCATGGCACCGGATTTGATCAGCGCCTCCATCACCCTGCGGTTAACCTTGCGGGTATCACTGCGCCGACAGAAATCATAGAGATCGACGAACGCACCATTGGCATCGCGCTCTGCGATGATGCCATCTAACGCGCCTTCGCCGACGCCTTTCAGAGCACCCAGCCCGTAGAGCACAGATTTTTCATCCGGCACACTGAACTGGTAGATGGAATGATTGATATCCGGTGGCAAGACCTTGACACCCTGCTCGTTACAGTCCTCGATCAGCCCGACAACCTTATCGGTATTATCCATATCGGCGGATAGCACTGCGGCCATAAACTCGGCAGGGTAATGCGCTTTCAGCCAGGCGGTCTGGTAGGACAATAAGGCATAGGCGGCAGAGTGTGATTTATTAAATCCGTAACCGGCAAATTTTTCCATCAGGTCAAAGATGTGGGTTGCGAGGTCAGCATCGACATCACGCGCCACAGCACCTTTCATGAATAATTCACGCTGCTCGGCCATGACCTCGGCTTTTTTCTTACCCATGGCGCGGCGCAGCATGTCAGCCCCGCCGAGCGTGTAATTAGCCAGCACCTGCGCGATCTGCATCACCTGTTCCTGGTACAGGATGACCCCATAGGTCGGGGTTAATACCTGCTCCAGGTCGGGGTGGAAATAATCGACTTCGGCTCTGCCATGTTTACGGTTGATAAAGTCATCGACCATGCCTGATTGCAGCGGTCCCGGCCGGAACAACGCCACCAGCGCAACGATGTCTTCGAAGCTATCGGGCTGCAGACGGGTGATCAGGTCTTTCATACCGCGTGATTCAAGCTGGAACACGGCGGTTGTATTTGCCGCCTGCAGCAGGTCGAAAGCCGCTTTATCATCTAATGGCAGATGTTCGATTTCTAACGGCGCCTCACCTTCTATACTGCGGCGGCGATTGACGTGTTTCACCGCCCAGTCGATGATGGTTAAGGTTCGCAGGCCGAGGAAGTCGAACTTCACCAGGCCCACTGCTTCAACATCGTCCTTATCGAACTGGGTCACCACCCCTGCACCGCCTTCTTCACAGTACAGCGGACTGAAGTCGGTCAGTACCGTCGGCGAGATGACCACACCACCGGCATGTTTTCCGGCATTTCGTGCGACGCCTTCAAGTGTCAGCGCCATATCCAGGATCGCGGTGACTTCTTCTTCATTCTCATATGACGCTTTCAGTTCTTCTGATTCTTCCAGCGCTTTAGTCAGTGTCATACCGATTTCGAACGGGATCTGTTTGGCGATACGGTCGACAAAACCATAAGGCTGCCCCATCACCCGGCCGACATCTCGCACCACCGCCTTCGCCGCCATGGTTCCATAGGTGATGATCTGCGAGACACTGTCGCGACCATATTTCTGTGCCACGTAATCGATCACCCGGTCACGGCCTTCCATGCAGAAGTCGACATCGAAATCCGGCAGCGAGACACGCTCGGGATTAAGGAAACGTTCGAACAGCAGGTCAAACTCCAGTGGATCCAGGTCGGTGATCTTGAGCGCATACGCCACCAGCGAACCGGCGCCCGAACCACGCCCCGGCCCCACCGGGATACCGTTGTCTTTTGACCACTGGATGAAGTCGGCAACGATCAGAAAGTAACCGGGAAAGCCCATGTTGTTGATAACATCGAGTTCTACCTGCAGGCGCTCATCGTATTCTTTACGTTTAGCCGCATAGTCATCGGCATTTTCATCGAGCAGTATCTTCAGACGTTGTTCCAGCCCCTCTCTCGATACCCGGCAAAAATAACTCTCTTCTGTTTCACCTTCAGGGATGGGGAACTGCGGCAGATAGCTTTTGCCCAGTTCGATCTCGAGGTTACAGCGCCTGGCAATCTCGACCGTATTGACAAGTGCTTCAGGGATATCTGCAAAAAGCTGCTGCATCTCTTCACTGCTGCGAAGATACTGCTGTTGAGTATAATTCTTCGGCCGCCGGGGATCATCCAGCGTACGCCCATCGTGAATACAGACGCGGGCTTCATGCGCCTCGAATTCATCTGCTTTCAGAAAACGTACATCATTGGTCGCAACTACCGGCACATCATGCTCGATGGCCAGCTCCACCGCCTCGGCGATATATGCTTCTTCATTTTCTCGGCCGGTACGTTGCAGTTCGATATAGAACCGGTCCTTGAAACAGCTGACCCAGTTCGTCAGGCGTCTTTTTGCCAGATCACCCTGCCCGGCGAGCAAAGCCCTGCCTATATCACCCATCCTGCCGCCGGATAACGCGATGACACCTTCGGCATGCTGCTCGATCCACTCTGCCTGTATGATGGGTACGCCCCGGTGCTGGCCTTCCAGGTAACTTCTGGAAATAAGCTGGGAAATATTGAGGTAGCCGGTTTTGTTCTGCGCAAGCAGCACCATCTGAAAAGGCGCTTCCTGATCATCGCCATGACGCACCAGCGCATCGACACCGATAAGGGGCTTGATGCCGGCGCCTAAAGCTGCACGGATGAACTTCACCATGGCAAACAGGTTGCTCTGATCAGTCAGCGCGACAGCTGGCATCGCATCCTCAGCCAGCGCAGACATCAGTGGTTTCACACGGACCAGGCCATCTACCAGCGAGTATTCTGTATGTACTCTCAGGTGAATAAAACTTGGCTGGGCTGTCACTGATTTACCTCGGATTGGATGAGGTATTAGTGTACCAAATCAGTTCTGGGGAAACAGCACATTAGAACCGTCAAAGTAAAATATTTTGCCTGAACTATTATTGCTCCAGGATAGAGCGATGCCATATCGTCCGATTAGCGATCACTCGTTTAAATCCCACTTACCCTCTTCATTCTTGCAGAATGAACGATCCGCTTGCTTGAATAGTTTCCCGTCCTTATAGAGTGTAATATTCAGAGTTCGACATTCAGTCTCTGAAAATTCGCCCTCAGAGTATATGTCGGACAATACCAGGATGCCGTGATTGCCTGACTTCGTATTTTTCCATGTCTGCTCATCCCCTTTTTTCCCAGTATTCAAGAGCTGTAAAGAAGCATCCTGATTCAACTGAAAATCTTTATCCGTGTATTTTTTTGCTTCGTCACGCGTCAGACCAGTAATACTTCGACCAGCATCACCCACCAGTGCAAAAGGAGCCCGGATGATACCTGAGAAAACGCCGCTAACAGCCCCCTCACTCGCCTCTTTACCAGCAACACGGGCTTTTTCGATAAGCTGGTCTGCCCTGTCCATCATCGGTGGAATCGATTCACGAGTCGTTTCGACCTCCTTCAATACTTCCGGTATCAACGGTCGTGTCGCTGCCACCTGTTTAGAAACATCGGTAATCGCAGCTGATGCTTTATCAGCACTGGCGAGTACTGCGGGGAGTTCACTGCGTATCGCTTCTGACTCTTTCAGTACCGCTGGTACCTGCTTACGTGTCTGCTCAACTTCGACGAGGATCGGCGGTATCATGTTGCGGGTCTGCTCGACTTCTTTAAGGATCGGCGGTACCAGTTTACGGGTCTCTTCAATCTCTTTCAGGATGGGCGGTACGAGGTCAATGATCTGCGCCACCTCAGCGATGATCGGTTCGATCTTTTCACTGGTTGTATCGATCCTCTGCAGGATGTCCGGAATCTGTTTACTGACCATGGCCACCTGATAAGTGAAATAGACTATAGAGCCCGCCAGGGCAAACAGTGAAAGAGGCAGCAGGTAAGACGCCAGCAGCCGGGGGGTGTATTTATCCAGAGCTTGAACAGAACTGTCATTCATCAGAAAGCTCCCTTGGGACAATTGTCCATGGCATCTCGTACCGGCGCATAACTGCGACGATGCTCCGGGCATGGGCCGATCTGATTGAGGATCTCGCGATGTACTTTTGTCGGATATCCTTTGTGTTTATCAAAGCCATACTCGGGATACTGTTTATGAAGCTCGAGCATCTGTGCATCACGTTCCACCTTGGCGAGAATAGATGCTGCACTGATCTCCGCCACGCGCGAGTCGCCCTTGATGATCGCCGTGTTATCACAAAAACAGTCAATTAGTGATTTATTACCGTCAACAAACACATGATCCGGCCTCACTTTTAAATTTTCCGCAGCTGTTTTCATTGCATATAATGACGCCTGCAGGATATTCATCTCGTCGATCTGCTGAGGAGCAACGCTCACTACAGACCAGGCCAGTGCTTTCTGCTTTATCTCTGCAGCCAGCGCCTGGCGTTTTTTCTCTGACAGCTTTTTAGAATCATCAAGTCCGTCGATAGTGACTGCCATATCGAGAATCACCGCAGCAGCCACCACGTTACCTGCCAGCGGGCCGCGCCCGGCCTCATCGGTACCCGCCAGCAGGCCATTGATCACCGGCAATTCATCCTGCAATGTTATTTTCATTACTGTATTATTCTTCCTGCGCTGTAAGCGC
>CBDUKK010000057.1:0-8274 GCA_965367795.1 uncultured Gammaproteobacteria bacterium | reverse complement strand
GCCGTTAATGCAAATGCAAATGATTCTCATGTAGATTATCATATACACTTTGGGGTAGAAGATATGACTATCGGGGTAATGAGCCTGTATCAGAGGTTTTAACTGCCGGTGTAACAGGTATAATTCGCGTCAGATTAAGAGGATTAATTAATGACTAAACCGTTTCATGTTTTAATGTTTGAGATTCTGGGCTTGCTATTGTTGCTATCTTCATCGCTATCACAGGCGGCAACCGTCATCGAAGTGCAGAGGAATAATGATCTGAATACTGTTGCCACTGATGGCAAGTTTGCACGGATGAATATGTCTGCTAGTGAATATGTCATCGTGGATTACATGAAACATACGGTGAAAGTTGTCAATCCTCAAAAACAGCAGGTAATGCTTCTGGATGCAGCTAAGCTGGCATCGACGAACAATGGGCCACTGGTGCGAACCTCGATACAGAGACTGGGCGAAGGTATTAAAGTTGCCGGTTACCCCACCCAGAAGTATAGCTATTCAGCAAATGGTAAGACCTGTGGTGTGATCTATGGCTCGTTGGATGTCTACCAGAAGCAGGGTATCAAAGAGCTGTTTCAGGCGTTGAAGGTCATGGTGGATAAACAGCGGGCAGTACTCGGTGGCTTAGTAAGTATGGTCGACGACTGTACACTCGCTGATATGAGCCTGAGTGATCATGTGAAAACAGTCGGCGCACCGATGCGCACCGATAAAAATGGTCGTGTCCAGACAGAGATCAAAAGTATCAAATATGGTGTAAAGCTGCCTGCGGATACCTTCGTCATACCTGCATCGTATAAGACTATAACCCTGCAGGATCAGATCAGGTCAGCATCAACGGGTTTGTCAGGCGTTTCTCATCATGACTCTCAGCATAACGCTCAGGGCCTGCCACCACAGGCGCAGCAGATGATGCATCAGACGCAACAGCCAGGTCAGATTTCACCTCAAATGATGGAGCAGATGCGCCGCAGCCAGGGCATGATGAGGCGGTATCCGCCACAGGGTTACTGATCCTGATGCCATTTCTGCCAATACAAGAAATGGGCTAGAGGGCTTTAAGTTCTAGCGTTTCCTGATCCGGACAGGGCCCTGTTTTTCCGGGTATTTACCTGTCTTGTCGCGGTAAAAGTCTCTTATTATCTCGAAGTCTTTTTCGATATCGCCCGTCGCTGCAATCATTTTTCCAAAGCCGACAGTACGGCTGGGAAAGTCGATGTAGGCTAAGCAGATGGGTATATTCGCTTGCACTGCGATGTAATAAAACCCTGTCTTCCAGTATTCTGTTCTCGAACGCGTGCCTTCCGGCGTAAGCCCGAATACCATTTCTTCGTGCTCATTAAACTGGTTGGCGATCTGCTTGATGAAACCGGTATGCACCGACCGGTCTACGGGGATGCCCCCCAGTGCGCGGAAGAAATAACCAAGAGGTCCTACAAACAGCTGTTTTTTTGCAACCCAGGTAATCTTTATCTGAACCGACCAGAAACATAGTAGCCCCAGGGGGAGATCCCAGTTGGTGGTATGGGGCGCGCCGATCATGATGAACTTTTTTTCTTTCGGCATGGTGACGTCCACATGCCAGCCGATCAGCTTTAGTATGAGTTTCGAAAGGGCCTTGAGCATAGAAAGCTTTTACTTGTCTGCGTGTTTTAAGTGATAGCGGCTACTTTTCCCAGTTGTTCAGTTTTGCCTGGTGCAGTTTCCGGTATCCATCCAGTAATTTTTTGTGTGTAATAAAACCGTCCAGGCTTAACCCCGGGCTATGCAGTCCGAAAAAGTTTTCTTTGCCTGTGATCACGTCGTGGCAGTTGCTCAATGTCTGTTCATCAAACATCAGCTTGAAGCTGTCGATGTAATCTTCCAGTTTCTGTTGTGTATCCATCTCTATCTCGAGTAGTGCCTGCAGGCATAGGTAAAAACGGGTAGCGTCATCATCTAGCTGATCGATGTGTATACTCCAGTTGACCCAGTCGAGGGCTTCGTCATTTTTCAGGGCCAGGCATAGCATCGCCTTTAGTTCGCCGATACGCAGGCTGGCCCAGGTCGTCCCCGGGTCGGGTGCGATGCCGATAAACTCGGCCACGCGTTGATAATCATTGTAGCCACCTTCGTCCAGACGTGTGAGGATGGATTGCCACTGAGGCTCATCTAGCTGTTTCAATGAAAGGATCTCTTCACGAAACAGCGCGCCTTCATTGTTATTGTTCCAGACCAGATCGTCTACCGGGTAGATGTCTGACATGCCCGGTACCAGGATGCGGCAGGAATAAACATCAAGGTGTTCATAGTCAGAGATGTATATATCAAAACCAAGTTCGTGGATGATGTCGCTCAGGTAACTGAACTCATCGCTGGTCGAAGCATCATGATCCCAGTCACAAAAATCATAGTCAGCTTTGTTTTTGAAAAAGTCATAAGCGATCAAGCCGCTGGAATCGATGAAGTGGGTTTCCAGGTTATGATGATCAGCAACCTCATCAAGGTCAAAGCTGGGTGATTGAAAACCATCGAGCTGATCCAGGTCGCGGCCCTGTAAAAGCTCCGTTACGGTCCGCTCCAGTGCGACTTCAAAGCTTGGGTGCGCACCGAATGAAGCGAATACGGTGGCATTCCTGGGGTTGATCAAAGTAACGCTCATCACCGGGTAACGTCCGCCAAGAGAAGCGTCAGCGATACGCAGGTGGTAACCGTGCTGTTCGAGTTTGCTGATGGCTTCGACAACTTGCGGAAAACGCTGTAATACCGCATCAGGGACTTCCGGTAAACAGATGCCTTCGGCGATAATCTTGTTTTTTATATATCGTTCAAAAACTTCCGACAGGCTCTGCACGCGGGCTTCATTTTTTGTGTTGCCAGCAGACATACCGTTGCTGACATAAGAGTTACCTATGATGTTTATCGGGAACCAGATGTCTTCGCCGTCACGCAGGCGATGATATGGGCAGGCGCAGATGCCACGTGCACCGGTACCGGAGTTAGTGTCAAAGATCCTGGATGCAGTCAGTTCCTTATCAGGGTCGTAATAGTTCCAGAGTTTTTCATCGAGCAGGCCATCAGGTACTGCATCGTTCGACTCTGCTATGAACCAGCGTTCATCCGGGTAATGCACGAACTCGCCCTGAGAGAACTCCTGGCCCAGGTAGAAATCTGCAAAGAAATAGTTGCAGCTCAGGCGTTCAAAGTATTCTCCGAGCGCACTTGCGAGACAGGATTTTTTCGTCGTGCCCTTGCCATTGGTGAACATGAGTCCGCAATCTCTATCGCGTATATGAACAGAGAAAACATTGGGTACCGGGTTCAACCATGAGGCTTCTTCGATATCGAAGTTCAGCTCGACCAGTTTCTCCTGCATCGATGCGATGGATTCTTCCAGTGCGGCATCTTTTCCCTTTATGTATGTCTTATCGTTCATGATATCTGTGTCCGCAATCGTTGGATCTGTTTGTCGTGAATTTTTGAGAACAGGAGCAGTGCAATGATGGCACCGGATAATGCCCAGGCCATATCGGACTGGGTGTCCCAGACGTAACCCTGAGTGCCGAGAAATGCCTCTGCTGCTTCCTCGCTGAGTAGTGCAACCCACCATTCCAGCATCTCATAAAACGCGCTGAGTGCCAGGCAGAAGCACAGGGTGAAAAACTGCGTAAAGCCCCTGCCAGAGATTATATTACGCCGGATAACGATCTCCCGACAGATGATGGCTGGCACGAACCCCTGGGCGAAATGACCGAGCTTGTCGAAATTATTTCTGGACTGGTGAAATACATCTCTGATGGTGTCGAACAGGGGGACCTCGGCATAGGTGTAATGTCCACCGATGAAAAGTATCCAGCAATGTATCAGGATAAGGCAATAGCACAGCGGTGTCAGCGGGAAACTACTGCGCGTTATGGCTAAGGCGATAAACCCCAGAATGGCTGGTGTGGTCTCAAGCAGCCATGTCGGGTAATCTTTTGGCTCGATGGCAGACCAGATAAGCACTAGGAAAAATAAACCTGTCCATATGATTTCCAGGGGCTTGAGGTTTATTGTCATTCTTGAAATAAACGAAGTGCTTATTTATATTTCTTACATGCAGTCAGTACTTCATCGACATGGCCTTTCACTTTTACCCCGCGCCATTCTTCAAGCAACACACCGTCTTCAGCGATGAGGAAAGTGCTACGGTCGATGCCCATATATTCCCTGCCGTAGAGTTTCTTTAACTTGATTACATCAAACTGCTTGCACAGTGACTCGTCTTCATCAGAGAGCAGGTCAAAATTAAAGTTCTGCTTTGCTTTAAAGTTTTCGTGACGTTTTATGCTGTCACGTGAGACGCCGAGTATCACCGTGTTCTGGCGTGTGAACCTGGCTTTGGCGTCACGGAAGTCCTGTCCTTCCGTGGTGCAGCCGGGCGTGCTGTCTTTCGGGTAAAAATACAGTACGACTTTCTTACCGGCCAGGTCTTTAAGGCTGATGGTCTTATCACCGGTCGCCGGACGTGAGAAATTTTTGACTTTTTTACCTACGGTTACCATGTCTGCTCCTGGTTGTTTCAGTTAAAGTTTTTTCATCTCGGCATCGAGGTTGAGTTCTTCACAGGCCTGCATGAAGGCATCACGTAATTTTGCAATATTGGTATCCGCAGAGATGCCGATAGTCATGTGCAGCGCAAACATGGGTGTACCAGTGTGCGGCGCTGAATAACTTTCGGTATGCAGGTTGACGATGTTTATGCCACGTTGAGAAAAGAAGCTCGATATGTTGTTAACGATACCCGGGTGATCCAGAGCGCTAACTTCGACGGCATAGGGAATAGCATTCTCTATCGGTGTCGAGTCGCTAGTGACTTTTATCATCAGGCGCATCTGCAGTGCCTGTCCTATATCGTTTACCTGCGTCTGAATCGCATCGATCGAGGATTGTTCACCACTGACCAGTAATAACATGGCAAATTCACCACCGAGCACCGTCATACGGCTGTCTTCGATGTTTAGTGAATGCTTATAGATGATATTGCTGATTTCGTCGACAATACCGGGTCGGTCAGCTCCCAGTGCCGAGATAACGAGTTTTGTAGTCATTTTTTTACTTGAGACTGAAAAAAGTGAGGCACAGTGTAAACAAAAATGGCAGAAACGCAAAGTTACTATTTAAAAGGACTCTGCTTGTGCCGCCGTCAATGGTCGTGTCTGCCCATTGTTGCTGTATCGCAATTATCCCAGTTCGGAGAGCTCGCGTGTCAGCATGGCCGGATCATTGGTGTTCAGTTCGATCAGGCGGCGCAGGTGTTGCAGGCTGGCGACATCGATCTGCAGCCAGTTTAAGCCCCAGTTACCGTTGTTGGTGTGGGTGATTGTAACTCGGGCATGGATGGATATATCTTCACCGAGAAAAAGCGCCATACCGCAGGGGTTTTTCATATCGATGTCGATATTTTCCGGCGGTTCGACCAGCATGCCTTTGAGAGAAATATCCAGCAGGTTGCAGCTCCATTCCTGGTGGCCGCATTGCATCAGTATTTCGGCGGTAAACGGGATGCGGCTATAATTACGGCGTTCTGAGATGTGTTGTGTATTCAATTTTGTGCCTAAAGAGTTTGCTGCTTTGTTTTGTATACTTTATTTACGCTATGTGCATAAAATGAGTATAGCAAGGGATTGTCATTTGCTGCGAAAATACCGGCAAATTGCCTGAAAATCGGCAGAAAAGACAGCTATAACGGCTAGTAAATTATTCACATTAGGCAATATATATCATTGAAATAAAGGTGAAATGTTGATTAACTGTGCGCCTTATTTTTTTGAGGTTCTTCATGAATAAAAGCGTCATGTTTCGAGGCAGTATGGTTGCACTGGTTACCCCAATGCACGCTGACGGCAGTGTCGACTATAAAAGCCTGGCAAATCTGGTTGAATTTCATATCGAAAACAGCACATCAGCGATCATCTCTATGGGTACGACGGGCGAGTCGGCTACATTGAATATGGAAGAGCACTGTGATGTGATGGCGCGTACCGTAGAAATGGTGGGCGGCCGTATCCCTGTGATCGCAGGTACCGGTGCTAACTCGACCTGGGAGGCTATTGAGCTGACACGGTGTGCACAGCAGGGCGGTGCTGATGCCTGTCTGCTGGTAACACCGTATTACAATAAGCCGCCACAACGTGGTTTATATGCACATCATAAGAAGATTGCTGAGACCGTCGATATCCCGCAGATCCTATATAATGTCCCAGGCCGAACCGCCTGTGATATGTTGCCGGAAACGGTTAAGCAGCTATCTGAGATCGACAATATAATCGGCCTCAAAGATGCCACCGGAGACCTCGGACGTCTTGCTGAAACACAGTTGCTGCTTGCTGACTCAGAGTTTGGCCTGTACAGCGGTGACGACGAGACCGGTGCTGAGTTTATGTTACGCGGTGGTCACGGTGTTATCTCGGTTACCAATAATGTGGCACCGAAAGCAATGTCTGAAATGTGTGAGGCTGCGCTGTCGGGTGACAGGGAGCTGGCTGAATCGATAAACCAGCGCCTGGCAGGGCTGCATTCACGATTATTTCTGGAGTCGAGCCCGATTCCGGTGAAATGGGCATTGTTTGAAATGGGGCTGATCGAGTCGGGTATACGTTTACCCCTGGACATACTGGATGAGCAGCATCACGAGCCACTACGCCACGCGATGCGTCAGGCCGAGGTACTAAAATGAAACTTACCAAACGATCAGTACCGGCTTTGCACAGGCTCGGACTTGCTGTAGCTGTGCTGGTTATTGCTTCCTGCACAAACGAACGGCCAGTCTATCAGGGCGCTGAATATTACAAGAACCTGGAAGTACCTCCGGACCTGACTGAGCCAGACAGGGCTGACGAGCTTAAAGTACCGAAACCTACAGAAGAGGCACTGCAACGTTTTCGTGATAACAATAAGCTGGAAACGGTACTTACACCAAAATTTGATGGCGTACGCATGGTCAGTTATGCTGGCAACAGCTGGATAGAAATTGATAACAATGTTGAAAAAGTCTGGCCAAGACTGCTCGAGTTCTGGGAGCAGGAAGGTTTTGAAATGGCACAGGTCAGACCAATGCTCGGTTTCATGGAGACTGGCTGGACCGAAACTCTGGGAGGTGAAAAAGGGTATTTTTCATCATTGTTCCAAAAGTTTCAACCAGACGCTAAAGACAAATTCCGTGTCCGCATCGAACGTTTTGATAACGATACTAAAACACGTCTATATGTAGCGCACACGAGAATCGAACGCGTGGTAAGCGGCGAATACGGTGACGAGTTTTACTGGAAAACACTGCCCAGTAACCTGGAGGCGGAACGTGAGATCATCTCTCGTATGGCCGTATTTGCTGGTCTCGACGATGCGCAGTCTCAAGCACTGCTGGAAAATTATCGTCCCTACGCATCTCTGATAAAGATCGATAGCACCAATACCACCGCTCTGACGATGAAAGGCAGTATGGACTTCGTCTGGCGCCGTTCGATGCGGGCACTTGATCGTATGCGTATGCAGGACATCCATGAGCACAAAGACAGCAGTAGCATAAACTTCAGTGTTGGCAAATTGTCTGATGGAGAACTGGCGATCGAATCGGAAGATGATGATCTGGCAAAATCCAGCTGGTTGATGCAGTTGTTTACCGGTTCCGATGATAAGGAGTTAGCTAGCGACAAGAAACGCCATTATCGTCTCGAATTTTCAGACCTTGGCGGCCGTATTCAGATAGTGGTAAAAGATGCCAGGGACTCACAGCAAACAGATGATGATGGTGATGTCTACAGCACTGCGCTGGCCGAACAGTTAAGAGATCTTCTGGTTGTGAACCTGGAATAATCTACCTGTAAACAGATAACCTGTATCTGTAACGTGGCATCTGGCAATAAAAAAGCACCTCATAGAGGTGCTTTTTTATTGCCAGCAAGACAGGTGATTACAGTGGTTTTCAGCACTCATGCTGAATGGCGATTCATTTCTTCCACCAGATCTATCGTGGTCTGTGATATTTCCAGGAACATTTCCGCGTAATCGAGTGCTTTCAGTCCGTCGCTAGTGAGCTGGCTGGGTGAGAGTAGCCCGTCATTGAAAACAAAATGTAGTAATACTGCAGCAGCCTGCTGCATATCCCACTGCTTGCCTTCATTGTTGAGCTTGATCGCTGTTTTTATGACGCGACGATAATATTCGGCCGGGATGGCATCATGTGTATCTCCGCACACATAATTTGCCAGCGCCTTGTCCAGTTCACCATATTTAACCATTCGGTAAACCTTC
>CBDUKK010000056.1:0-8512 GCA_965367795.1 uncultured Gammaproteobacteria bacterium | reverse complement strand
CAGGATAAAGATAGAAAGCAGCGGTGGTGTCGCAGATCGATTGCCAGCCAGCTGAAACATAAGATGCAGAAGACAGCCCTAGTGGCCGCCGGTAAATGGCACGAAATAAACAGGCAATAACTGCCGTGTCGTGACGTTACCCTGCATATCTTTTTCCACCAGTGTCAGGTACTGAGTCTGAAATCGTGTACCAACAGGTATCACCATGCGTCCGCCTTTTTTCAGTTGTCTTACCAATGGCGGCGGAATATGACTGATAGCTGCGGTTACTATGATGCTGTCAAAAGGCGCATGTTGCGGCCAGCCATCATAACCGTCGGCTATTCGAGTTTCGATATTGTTATACCCCAGTTGTTTTAACAACCGGCTGGTCGCTTTAGCCAACGGCTCGATGATTTCGATACTGTATACCTGTGCCACCAGCTGTGACAGCACGGCGGCCTGGTAACCTGAACCCGTGCCGACCTCTAAAACTGACTGGCCTGGTTCAGGTTGCAGCATATCAGTCATCAGTGCGACGATATAAGGCTGGGATATGGTCTGGCCGTGCCCGATAGGCAAAGGCCTGTTTTCATATGCCTGTGCACGCAGGTCTGGTGGAACAAACTCATGCCGCGGAACGGACTTGATCGCCCGTATCACGGAAGCATCAAATGATTTTTTATTGAGGGCTTTTGCCGTTATCTCAACATCACCTTCGATCTCGCTGATCATCTGCTGGCGTGGCAAAGAATATTCGTCAGCGCCGGCAGCTGTGTAAGTTATCGACAACAGTGGTGTTATTAACAGTAGGAATAGTTGTTTTGCTGACATGCTAATAGCATGGCGTCTTCTACAGATAAATTCAAGAGAAGAGTTGTGCTGGATGTGAAGTGGCATAACGAAAGCCACCACCGGTACCCACCGAAGATGGCTAAGCATATTTACGCTGTTTCAGCGATATCCTGCTCCGCTACCGGGTAGTCTGTGTAACCGGTTTCGTCACCGCCATAAAAAGTCGCCGGGTCAGCTTCGTTAAGCGGCAGGTCATGTTTATAACGGTGTACCAGGTCCGGGTTTGCCAGGAAGGGAACACCAATAGCGACCAGGTCACAGTCACCATTATGCAACGCGGTCTGGGCACGCTGCTTATCGTAACCGTTGTTTGCCATATAAATTCCATCATATGCATCACGCAGCGCACGATAATCAACCTTTCTTGATTCACTCATCATATCGCCCTCGAGCAGGTGTATATAAGCCAGGTCACGTTTGTTTAGCTGGGAGATGAAGTAATTAAAGTGTGACTGCGGATCTGAATCAGACATCGAGTTAAAACTGTTCTCAGGCGTCAGGCGGACACCGATACACTTGCTGTTCCAGACCTCGGAGACGGCATCGAGCACTTCATTCAACAGTCGCATGCGATTGTCGACGTTACCACCGTATTCATCGGTCCGGTGATTGCTGCCATCGCGCAGGAACTGGTCGATCAGGTAACCGTTAGCGGCATGTACTTCTATACCATCAAATCCTGCCTGTTTTGCCTTCTCAGCCGCGTCTCTGTATTGCGCTATGATTCCCTTGATCTCATCAGTCGATAACGCACGTGGCTCGACAAAGGCTTTCATGCCCTCGAACGTCACGGCTTCACCTTCCGGTCTTATCGCTGAAGGAGCGACCGGTGTCTGCTTGCCCGGAAGCAGGTCAGGGTGTGATATGCGTCCGCAATACCATAACTGCAGATAGATATGACCATCTTCTTCATGAACAGCATCAGTCACCATCTTCCATCCGTCGACCTGCTGCTGACTATAGATGCCGGGCGTTGCCGGGTAACCCACACCTTCGGGTGAAACCTGCGATGCTTCAGTGATGATCAGGCCGGCACCCGCACGTTGCCGATAATATTTGACATTCATCGCCTGCGGAACATTTCCTTCAGCAGCCCGGTTTCGTGTCATCGGTGCCATTACAATGCGGTTTCTCAGGGTTAGGTTACCCATGGTTACCTCATTAAACAGGTCTTTTTCGCTCATACTATGATCCTTTTTCAAAATTAGTCGGACAGATGTCAAAAAGTGAAGAGCTAAAGTAATGCAATCGTCTGATTATGTCAAGCGATAGCGCTGTTTAGAGATTGCGACATCGCCTACAATAACGCAGAATCGTAATATTGACTGAAGATGAAACCCTGTTATGACATTGATCGGCTTAATCAGTGATGTTCACGCCGCACCGGATACGGTCGCGGAAGCTTTCTCACTGTTCACAGATGCTGGCGTCGACGACGTTTTCTGTGCTGGTGATATAGCAGGTTATATGGATGAACTCGAGCCGACCATAAAACTGTTCATCGAACAGGACTGCAAGACAGTTGTTGGAAATCACGATCTTTTATATCTCGAACGTAACGAGGGTGAATCAAACGACTGCATTACTTATCTCAACAATCTGCCGGTGTCCTATGAAACAGTCATCGAAGGCAAGAAAATATATATGGTTCATGCTCAGCCGCCCGATGGCTGCCATGGCGGCATCAAACTACTGGATAAACATGGTGAACTGATGGCAGACAGGCTCGAACAATGGGCTGAAACTTTATCATCTTTCGATTACGACATACTCATAGTCGGTCATACTCACCAGGTTTTTGTCGAAAAAATTGCTGATATGCTGGTGATAAACCCTGGCAGTACAGTCTTTAACAACTGCTGTGCGATACTGCGGTTACCTGAGATGGCGGTAGAGTTATACCCGTTAGCAGGCAAAGAGATCCAGCGCACATGGAACTGGGGAGAGCATGTTATCTATGCCAGCAAGAAGTGATCTTAAGCCGTTAACTGGCCATGCTCTGCTGATGTGGCGCCAGCATCAATAACAGCGCCTGTGCATGTTCGGCAGCTTTTCTGCCGAGATCAGTGAGGTAACCGCCATCGACGGCCGTGACCAGCCCTTTGTCGAATAAACGCTGCACAGCGGCAATCTGTTCCTTATTTGCGCGTGAATGCACTTTGATACCCTGTTGAGTACTCTGCAGGTTGTAGCGAATCAGAATATCCATCTCAGCCATCTGTTCTTCTGTGTAGTGCATGATTTCACCTGTATTCATCATTTAAATGGTCATGTAACATTAAATAATACATGATATTTATTAGTGATGTTAAAGAGAATATAGACTATATTACGGAACACTAAAAGAAAGCCATACTAAGAACTCACAGAACAGGTAACTAAGACCTTGACACTCATGAAACGACTGGAAGATCTACAACAGGCCCGCGGGTACTGGCTGGTGTATATAGCAGGCAGTCTGCTGTTGATGGTTGCGGCCATGTATTTCCAGTATATTCGCGAAGAGCCACCTTGTTTGATGTGTATCCAGGTACGGATTTTATTATCATTGCTGATACTCATCGCCGCGATCGGATTGCTAACCAGGAGGCATCCGCTGATCAATGTACTGGCGAACATCTCGACGGTCCTGGTCGCAGTCAGTATGAGCGAACGTGCTTATCAGTTGCTTGGTACGGAGCGCGGCTTCGTGTTTAGTGACTGCGGTTTTGACCTGGGACTGCCTGCCTGGCTGGCGCTCGATGAATGGCTACCATGGTTATTTCGTGTGGAGACCACCTGTGGCTATACTCCCGAGATCGTCTTTGGCATCACCATAGCCGAATCGCTGATGGTATTGTCTATCCTGCTCCTGGTATTCAGTGCCTGCATGACACTGCTATCCCTGCTTGCACTGAAGAAGTAAACACTGTCTTCTTCAATACACTGACATTGCCCACTGAATCGCCGTATCAGGCTAATCCGGCGTGATTCCATCAGCTTTCTAGAATATAATGCGTACCTAATATAGAAACACGCCATAATTTCAATGCTGAGAGAAACTGACGATGTCACAAACTGCCGCACCGAAGATTATCTATACCGAAACGGATGAATCACCCGCATTAGCTACCTATTCTTTTTTACCGATCGTTCAGGCTTTCTCAAAAGCGGCAGGCATCGATGTGGAAACACGTGACATATCACTTGCCGGACGAATCATCGCAAACTTTCCCGATAAGCTGAGCGAGGATCAAAAGATCGGCGATGCGCTTGCCGAGTTGGGCGAACTGGCTAAAACACCCGAAGCAAATATAATAAAACTGCCAAATATCAGTGCCTCGATCCCTCAGTTGACTGCAGCGATCAAAGAGCTGCAGGGTCTTGGCTATGACATCCCTGATTACCCACAAGACCCGCAGACACCGGAACAACAGGATATCAGGTCACGTTATGCCAGGGTACTGGGAAGTGCTGTCAACCCGGTCCTGCGTGAAGGCAATTCTGATCGTCGCGTCGCTGCGCCGGTAAAAGAGTATGCACAGAAGCATCCGCATTCGATGGGACAGTGGTCGCCTGATTCTAAATCACATGTCGCCTCGATGAGTGACGGCGACTTTTACTCTAGCGAAAAATCGACGGTCATCGATAAAGCAGGTGACCTCAAGATCGAACTAATAACCGATGCTGGTGAGACCAGTGTACTGAAAGAATCGACGCCGGTACTTGCCGGCGAAGTGATCGATGCCACGGTCATGAGCAGTACTGCATTACGGGCGTTTTTCGAAGAAGCTATTCAGGATGCAAAAGCAGAGGGCGTACTGCTTTCTCTACACTTGAAAGCCACCATGATGAAGGTCTCTGACCCTATCATCTTCGGCCACGCAGTGAGCGTATATTATAAAGATGTATTTGCAAAACATGCTGCAACATTCGAAAAGCTGGGTATTGATACCCGTAACGGTCTGGGTGATGTCTATGCCAAGATCGCCAGTCTGCCGGATGCACAGCGCAGCGAGATCGAAGATGATATCCAGGCGGTCTACCAGACACGACCAGAACTGGCGATGGTCAATTCTGATAAAGGTATTACCAATCTGCACGTACCAAGTGATGTCATCGTCGATGCCTCGATGCCAGCGGCCCTTCGCTCGTCAGGCCAGATGTGGGGAACCGACGGCAAGCTTCATGATACCAAGGCGATGATCCCTGATCGTAACTATGCCGGTATCTACCAGGCAGTATTCGACTTCTGTAAGCAACACGGCGCCTTCGATGTTACGACCATGGGCAATGTCAGCAATGTTGGCCTGATGGCGCAAAAAGCGGAAGAATACGGCTCACATGATAAAACTTTTGAGATACCCGCGAATGGCAGTATACGGGTCATAGATGACGGCGGTAATGTCTTACTCGAACATAACGTCGAAAAAGGTGATATCTGGCGTATGTGCCAGACCAGAGACCTGCCGATACGGGACTGGGTCAAACTGGCAGTAAACCGTGCCCGTGCCACCGGACAGCCAGCCATCTTCTGGCTGGATAAGAACCGTGCACATGATGCAAACCTGATAACCAAGGTTGAAACATACCTGAAAGATCATGACACCAGTGGCCTCGAGATAGCGATAATGTCGCCGGTCGATGCGATCAACTATACGCTGAAACGTGTCCAGGCAGGGCAGAACACGATCTCGGTGACAGGTAATGTATTGCGTGATTATCTGACTGACCTGTTTCCTATACTGGAACTCGGTACCAGTGCAAAGATGTTGTCGATCGTGCCATTGCTCGCGGGCGGCGGCCTGTTCGAAACAGGCGCCGGTGGCTCTGCGCCAAAACAGGTTACCCAGTTAGTAGAGGAAAATCACCTGCGCTGGGATTCACTCGGTGAGTTCCTGGCTCTCGCGGTCTCTATCGAAGACCTGGCTCTGAAAACAGACAACGAAAAAGCAAAAGTACTGGCTGCGGCTCTGGACAAAGCCAACAGCATGTTCCTGAACAACAATAAATCGCCATCACGCAAGACCGGAGAGCTGGATATTCGAGGCAGCCATTTCTACCTGGCATTATACTGGGCGCAGGCACTGGCCGAACAGAGCGACAATAAAGAACTTCAGGAAATATTCAAGCCAGTCGCGCAGCAGCTCGCTGACAATGAGGACAAGATCGTCGAGGAGTTGAATGCCGTACAGGGTAAAGCAGCTGATATCGGTGGTTATTACCGGCCGGATAAAGTAAAGGCAGCAGAGGTCATGCGTCCGAGTGCCACCTTGAACGCAGTGATAAACAGTTTATAGCCATCTAGTTTCTATCACCAGGCTTAATGGTATCGAAAGGTCTTGCTCGTCGAGGTGATTTTAGTACACTTGAAGTCAGGGCCTTTAAAATCTTCCGCAAGGCAGGATGAATTATGGATATACCGGCAGAAAAAAGCAGCATCCAGACACACCTCGATAAAGGCAACTATCATGCTGCGATCAACCTTGCTATCTCAGCGATGAACGAATGTCGCCGCAACGAAGATCAGGCCGGTGTCGACGAATTTATCGAGTTCATCAGGGGCATCGTCGATCGAATGGCAGATGAATTTGGCAGTAGCTAGATTCATAGATCAGACAACCTGACCAGCACACCAGCCTGATGACCAGGCCCACTGGAAGTTGTATCCGCCCAGCCAGCCGGTAACATCGACGACTTCACCGATAAAGTACAAACCTGATGTTAGCCTGGACTCCATGGTCTTGGATGACAGTTCATCACAATCAATACCACCCAGGGTGACTTCAGCGGTTCGATAACCTTCCGTTGCGTTCGGCTTTATCTGCCAGTTGTGTAATATTTCAGCGATAGCGCATATCCTCTCCCTGGAGAGGTTCTGCAGCGGTTGTTCGATGGTATCTGTTCCTAACAGAACGGCTGACAGACGCCTGGGCAAGATATCGACCAGGACAGTTTTTAGTTTTAACTGTGGCTGCTTTTCTCTCTTCGTTGTCAACAGGTCGATAACCGACAGATCAGGCAGCAGGTCGATCGTTATCGTCTCTCCAGGCTTCCAGTAAGACGATATCTGTAGAATCGCGGGCCCGCTCAGGCCACGGTGAGTGAACAGGATATTCTCTTTAAACTGGATACGTTGATTGCTGACCATGCAATCCACCGATACACCGGAGAGCGCTTCCAGCTTCTCTTTATCATGCGGCTGCAGCGTGAAGGGCACTAGTCCGGGTGAGGTTGGCCAGATATGATGGCCGAACTGTTCGGCGACTTTATAACCGAGCGGGCTGGCGCACATCTTAGGAATCGACAGGCCGCCACTGGCGATGACCAGCGATCTGCTGTGAAAGTTACCTGACGATGTATTGATGTCATACATACCATCAGCATTTTTTTCGATATTTTTGATATCACAGTTAAGCTGGATTTTTACTTTGGCCCTTTTGCATTCCTCAAGCAGCATGTTGAGGATATCTTTCGCGCTGTCATCACAGAACAGCTTGCCGAGATCACGCTCATGGTAGGGGATATGGTGAGCGTTAACCATGGCGATGAAATCCCACTGCGTGTAACGACTGAGTGCGGATTTACAAAAATGTTTATTGTGCGAGATAAAATTAGCCGCATCGATATCCATATTGGTAAAATTACATCGGCCGCCACCGGACATGAGTATCTTTTTACCCGCTCTGTTCGCATGGTCCAGTACGGTAACATTACGCCCCCGCATGCCAGCTTGTATGGCACACATCAAGCCTGATGCACTGGCACCGATGATAAGTACATCGGTTTTAATGGTTTTATTCGACATAGGGGCGAATCTTATACAGCACCGGCTGCTATATCCATGCTTTAATAAAGATTATCGCTTTCGATTGCATAAACAGGCCTAAACAGCAAAATTACTCAGACCATCCCACGCGAATGAACATCAAACAAGCACAAAATATCGCATGCCCGATCGACGGTGAGAGGCTCGCATCAACTGACAAGCAGCTAAGCTGCAGCAACGGTCACACCTTCGATATAGCGCGTCAGGGTTATGTCAACCTGCTGCCGGTACAGCATAAGCGCTCGAAGCAACCAGGAGACAGCAAAGCGATGGTATTAGCCAGGAGCCGAGTCCTGGATAGTGGTTTATATATGCCTGTCGCAAACAGGTTGAATGAGCTGGTACTGTCACAGATGAGAGAAGATGGCGATCTCTGTTTTCTCGATGCCGGATGCGGTGAAGGCTATTACCTGGATCGTTTATGTCAGTTTTTGAGTGAGCAGGGTGGACAGGCAAGTCTTAGCTTTATCGGCCTCGATATTTCCAAAGATGCCATCATCCAGTCGAGCAGGCGAAATAAGCAGATATGCTGGTTAGTGGGCACAAACCGGCAACCTCCCGTAGTCGCTGAAAGTGTCGATATCATCCTGTGTTTATTTGGTGTCGTAAGCGTTGAAGGATTCAGCAGAGTATTAAAACCGGGTGGTCTGGTTATCCTGGTCGACCCTGGGCCTGAACACCTTAAAGAATTGCGTGAGATCATCTATACAGAGGTCAATAAAACAGAGCAGAGCGAAACTGTCACAGAACAGTCCGGCTTTAGCTCGCTTAAAAAAGAAGCACTCACATACCACAGCAGAATCGACAGCAATGAACAGATAAACCATCTTCTTCTGATGACGCCGCATTTTTACCGGGCATCTAAAGAAG
>CBDUKK010000055.1:0-8531 GCA_965367795.1 uncultured Gammaproteobacteria bacterium | reverse complement strand
CACTTCAATCCAAACCTGGTTAGTACTTCAAGCTGACAGCCTGTAATACTTCCCCAGTTTGCGGGTTTTCAGCAAACGCTATGACACTTAGATCTTCACGCTTCCACTCCGGTTGCAAGGTAATCGCCTGCTCTCGTCGAAACATGCCTCCTTGGTTACTCGGGTAGTAAGGTCCCAGGAACTGCCTTACCACTGAATCATGGTGCAATTTTCTACCTTCATTTTCTCCGTCATCGACATCGCTCGTCAGATTATCTTCGATGACTACCAGGTAGAAACCGACACCCTCGACCTCGGTCTTCGAGATATCCGCACTGAGCTTCAGATGCATTATTTCAGTGTCATTTCTAGCACAAGTGATATGCGCTGAAAGTGAAATTGCTACCGTTGCTTTTTCAGAAGCGAGTCTATTCACATCTTCGCTGAAAGTCGCATAAGCACGGTAATCATCACCAGAAAGAACAAACTGTGGTGTATAGATAGTGCTTAGCTCATTTTTTCGTGCCAGTTCTCGCTGGCGCTTGTCGAACTGTGGATTAGCAAACCGATCCTTCCAACCGATGTAATCCCAGTATGTCACATGGAATGCCATAGGGATAAGTTGCTCTGAACTGACTCCTGATGATTTAAGGCTGCTTAAAAACTGGTCTGCAGGTGGACAACTGCTGCACCCCTCAGAGGTGTAGAGTTCCAGTAAAACGACACGGTTCTCCGGGCTGTTTGATGTTCTGATACTGTTTTCGGCAACCGCCTCAGTGGCTAAAACTGGAAAACTTGATGACAGGGTCAACAGGATAAATAGCAGGATTTTATTCATGGATTGTGGGACAAACGATGGCATCGATAATTCCATCTTGTTGCCGCAACCAACAGCTGATGGGCTATCGAACTGAGCCTGCCTGTATGAAGCTACCTGAGTCTATCTAGAATTAAGGTTTACCTGTTAACGCATACCGCGCAGCAGATCGTCCTTGATATCATCGATTTCTTCGAGACCGACGGCGACCCTGATCAGGCTATCCGAGATCCCTGCTTCAGTTCGCTGTTCGAGCGTTAAGCGGCCATGTGTCGTGGTCGCCGGGTGTGTGATCGTTGTTTTTGCATCACCCAGGTTAGCCGTGATCGAAAGCAGCCTGGTACTATCGATGAGACGCCAGCTCTCATCCTTACCCCCGTTCAACTCGAAAGAAACCACACCACCAAATCCACTCTGCTGGGTTTTAGCCAGTTCATATTGTGGATGGCTCTGTAGACCCGGGTAATAGACTCTTTTCACCTCGGGCTGTTGCTCCAGCCATTCTGCCAGCTCCAATGCTGCTGCCGAATGAGCTGTCATACGTAGTTTCAAAGTCTCCAGGCCTTTGAGAAAGACCCAGGCGTTGAATGCGCTCATGGTAGGTCCCGCGCTACGCAGAAAACCAAACACACCCTCCCCGACCACATCGTTCGTACCACATACAGCCCCGCCCATGCAGCGGCCCTGGCCATCGATATATTTAGTTGCTGAGTGAATGACGATATCAGCACCCAGGTTTAGCGGCTTTTGCAGAGCAGGCGTACACAAACAATTATCAACAGCTAACAGGCAGCCATGTTTGTGCGCGATCTCTGATAGAGCCGCGATATCAACCAGCTCACCTAACGGATTGGATGGTGTCTCCAGAAACAGCAGCTTGGTCTCTGGTCTGATTGCATCTTCCCATGCACCCAGGTCGGACAGGTCTACAAAAGTCGTCTCGATACCTAAACGTGCGATTATGTTTGTCAACAGGACCGTGGTTGTACCAAAGATGCTTCGAGATGAGACGATATGATCGCCCGTGCTTAGCAGACCTAGTATCGTTGCGGTGATCGCAGACATACCCGAAGCGGTTGCGACACAACATTCAGCGTTCTCCAGAGATGCCAGACGCTGCTCAAAAACCCTTACCGTCGGATTGGTAAAACGCGAATAGATATTACCCGGTTCTTCGCCCGAGAACCTTGCCGCAGCCTCAGCTGCTGATGAAAACACAAAACTCGATGTAGTAAAGATCGGTTCACTATGCTCATTTTCATTTGTGCGCTGATGGCCGGCACGTACTGCATTTGTAGCAAAACCAAAGCTTGATTCATCAGTTTTTATATCTTTATCTTTCATCTTAAAAATCTTCTATATGTTCTTCCTAAAAACGGCACTTATCATAGCTACTCTTCTATGAGCACTTCCGTGCCAACATCAACAAGCCGAAACAGTTCGACGATATCCTGATTGCACATTCGTATACATCCAATCGACGAGGGCGTGCCTATGTCCTCCTCATGGTTGGTACCATGAATATAGATATAACGCTGATAGGTATCCACGTAACCACCCTTGTTACGTCCGGGTTCCATGCCTTCCAGCCACATGATACGGCTCATGATAACGTCATCAGGCAGATCAACACCTCGTTCGATACATTCGTCCAGGTTGCCATGCGGCACCCGACCGATAAAAACCTCATTGACCGGCATGGCGCCACCTAGCTTGTCTTTTATACGGTGCAACCCGAGCGGTGTCTGCTCACTGCCATTCTGGTTGCCGGTACCATGTTTTGAGGTCGACACCGGGTACTGATGGATCAGCCTGCCATCCTCATCCAGCAGGCGTAGCTGCTGATCTGTTACGTTGATATTTATCGAGTTCACTTTAGTACCCTGTATAGATGAATCCAAAGTATTACACAGTTGAAAGTATAATCAATAGCTTATATTAAATAGAGAGCTCCGGATAAGTTCCTCTATCAAAATTTCTGCGCTAGAATCAAGCTCTGTATATATTTTTTCTGGCAGCTTAAAGGCAAGAACGTTTCATGAATGAAGCAGACGTAGAGATCAAACCAGGTAATGACCAGGCTGAAAGTCTCAGCAGTATGCGATCTGAAGTAGATGGTGGCAACAATGATCAGGCTGATGATATTACGACTGGTGAGAATGCACTGCAGTACTTCCCGGTTTCTGAAGGCAAGCTGATAACCCTCTATATCCTGAGTTTTGGTCTATATGGTGTCTACTGGTTTTACAGGAACTGGACGCTGCAGCAAGCCAGGATGGGGAAGAAAATTATTCCGGTAATGCGTGCTATCTTCTCGATATTTTTCACACATTCCCTGTTCAGGCGGATCGATAAAAGCGCTGAACACCTGGACAAGGAACATAAGTTCAATGCAAACTTGATGGCTACATTATTTGTTGCTGCCGTGGTAATCGGTAATATTCTCGACAGGCTATCAGTGAATATCGGCATACTGCAGGCACTGCCAGACAACACCGTGATCATCATCTCACTCGTCATCTTCTTGCTGAGCGTATATCCACTGGTAGCGGTACAGGCTACGGTAAACAGGATAAATAACGATATGCTGGGCTACCTCAACCATACATACAGTGTATGGAATTATCTGCTGATCGCCAGCGGAGCTATCTTATGGTTAGTGGTAGCGCTCGGTTTACTGGCAAAATCGATGGGACTGGTTCCAGTAGCATAGCAGCGCTGCATTTCTCCGTTGCAAGCCCAAACGATGGAGATACAACAGTCAGCTGCACCCGGCATGTTCGAAAAAATTTAGCTGTGTTATAACTTATTAGCTGTCTTGATATTTTTTTTATTCTTGGCAGAATCATTTCGCTGATCGTTAAGACGCTTGAAATAAGTTTCATCGACATCCTTTGTTATATACACTCCATCGAAGCATGAACAGTCAAATTCTTTCACTTCCCTGTTTCCTTTGTGCACAGCTTTGATCAGATCGTCGAGATCCTGGTATATCAACCAGTCTGCACCGATGATCTCGGTAATCTCTTCAATGGTTCTATTATGTGCAACAAACTCTTTATGAGATGCCATATCAATTCCGTATACATTGGGATGACGTACCGGTGGTGCTGCTGATGCCATATAGACCTTTTTAGCGCCGGCTTCTCGAGCCATCTGTACTATCTGCTTGGAGGTAGTGCCACGCACGATTGAATCGTCGACCAGCAGAACATTCTTACCGTCAAACTCGAGCTCTATAGGGTTTAACTTCTGACGCACAGATTTTTTACGTTCTTTCTGTCCGGGCATGATAAAGGTACGGCCGATATAGCGGTTCTTGATAAAACCTTCGCGATACTTTACATTGAGATGAAAGGCAACTTCCAGAGCTGTGCTTCGGCTGGTATCAGGAATCGGGATAACGACATCGATATCGTGATCAGGTTTTTCATGCAGGATTTTCTTAACCAGTGTCTGCCCCATCCGCAGGCGTGATTTATATACAGAGATGCCATCGATGATCGAATCGGGCCTGGCAAAATAGACGTACTCGAATATACAGGGAGACAACACAGGGTTCTGTGAACATTGCCTGTAAAACATTTCGCCACCTTCGCTGATGAAGATCGCCTCACCCGGTTCGACATCCCTGACCAGCTCAAAGCCCTGAGCCTGTAATGCGACACTTTCCGAGGCAACCATATAATCCAGCCCTTGCTCGGTCTCCCGAATGCCATAACACAATGGACGAATACCATACGGATCACGAATAGCCAGGATGCCTTTACCCACCACCATGGCGACCACAGCATATCCGCCGCGGCAGCGGCGATGTATACCTTCGACAGCGATGAAAATATCTTCGTGATTAAAAGCGGGCTTAGCGATCAGCTGCAGCTCATGCGCGAATATATTAAGCAGAGCTTCGGTATCTGAATCGGTATTTAGATGTCTTAGCTCGGTCTGAAACAGCTCTTCTTTCAACTGCTCCGCATTGGTGAGATTTCCGTTATGCGCCAGCGCGATACCGTAAGGAGAGTTAACATAAAGAGGTTGTGCTTCGGCTGATGAAGAGGTGCCTGCAGTCGGGTAACGCGCGTGAGCGATGCCCATCTTTCCTGGCAAACGCTGCATATGTTTTTTATAGAACACATCGCGTACCAGACCATTACCTTTCTTCATATAAAAACGACCGTTTTCACAGGTCATTATTCCCGCCGCATCCTGACCACGGTGCTGCAATACAGACAATGATTCATATAGATCAAGATTAACTGCGCTGTGCGCAACTATACCGGTAATACCACACATATGAAGCTACTCTTTATTTCGTTGGTTGGTAGGAAAGATCGAGATCTTCCGGAATATAGTCCTGGATAACAATTGCGGCGCTTTCGAACCATTGCAGTAAAGTCGACGACTGCCACCATTCATAGTCAGGCAACGGAGTCATACTACCGATGAAAACAAATACGATGATAATCAGGCAACCACGTAGCACGCCGAAAGCAACGCCAAAGATGCGATCTGCTCCTGAAAGTCCGGTTTTTTTCACCACCTGGTTGACCAGCGTATTTACGATAGTACCAACCACCAGCGTCAGTACAAATAATACGCCAAAACCGATCGCCTGGCGTACCGCCTCAGACTCGATAGAATTCGGCAGTGCAGCTGCCAGTTGGGGGGCAAAGGTAGCAGCCAGCCAGATAGCGATGATCCAGGTCGCCAGCGAGATAGCTTCTTTGACGAAGCCGCGGACCAGGCTGAACAAGGCTGAGAGTAAAATTACAAAGATTACGACTACGTCTACGACTGTCATGAAACTCACATGTATTTTTGTAAAAGGCTATTATACGCTTTTGCCGGATTTCTGAAAGCACATGATGAACACGTATTGCTCATATTCTTACGGGTGATTGACGATATAAGCGTCAATTTTCCTGGACTTCTTGAGGTCTGACTTTATTTTCTCCAGAACGCCATGCTCCAGCTCAGGTCCTACCCTGACCTTGTAACTGGTTTTACCCTTGGATGTAGACTTATGGACATAGGCAGGATATCCCGCCTTCCTCATCTCATCACGCATTTTTTCGGCGTTCTCATTTCGGCTAAAAGTACCAACCTGCAGCGCAAATGATTTGATCGGTTTTTTATGTGACTGCCCGGGGTCAGCTTTTTGCACTTTCACCTGTTCCTGCCTGTTTACCTCAAGCGGGGTCGGTATCGGTTTGACTTTCTTCTGAGTCAACGGTGGAAACTCGGGTTTCTCCTTGATCTCGATATCCTGAACCTGGCGAGACCGGTAACCCGAGCCATCCAGTAAGGCAGGGATAAAAATCACCCCGAGTGTAACCAGAACAATGGCACCGACTATACGTTGTTGTAAAGGCGCTTCCATTAGATCTCTAACTCCGAAGTATCATTGTTCGCGGAAAAATATAGCATTGCTTCAGTAACGGTATAGAACGAACCGAAAATAATAATACGGTCAGTTTCATTAGCTTTTGACAACACCTTCTCGCATGCGTTTGTCACGCTTGTGCAGAGCAGCGTTGTTTCAGACAGCATTGTACACTGATTTAGTGCTAAATCATGTCGATTTTCCTGTGATATGCCAGGCATCACACGCCCTGAGATCTTATCTGGCAAAGCCTGTATGAACGCTTCCGCAGTCAGGCCCCGGGGCACATCTGCCAGCCCGGCAAAACACCAGATATCGATACAGGATATTAACTTTTCGAGTACACCGGATATATCTTTATCTGCCAGCATTGCTACGATAGCCCATGTCCTGCCCTCAGTGAAAGCTGTCTGCTCCAGCTGCGATGACAAGGCTGAAGCTGCATGCGGATTATGCGCGACATCGACATATACCCGGGGTCGATCCTGCAGCTTCTGAAATCGACCGTTAAGCGCAATATTTGCCAGCCCGGTTGCTGACGCACTGGCAAGATCTATTTTTTTATCTAATAGACAAAATCCCTGTAATACCTGTAATGCCATTATGGCGCTGGCAGCATTAAGCTTTTGAAACTCACCGGTCAGGTTCGGCGATGGCAGCCCGGTCATGACCTGGTAAGGACTGTTCAGAGTCCAGCCTCCGACACTGCTGTTATCTTCATTAACAACATCAAAATCTCTTCCTGCCTGCAGGAATTCACACTGTTTTTTCCTGGCTGCTGCGATAACACTCTGTGGCGGATGCCTGTCACCGCAGATAACCGGTTTTTGCGGACGAAAAATACCGGCTTTTTCAAAACCGATAGCTTCACGATCATCACCCAGCCAGTCAATATGATCGATCGCAACAGAAGTGAGAACACTGACATCGGCATCCATAACGTTGACCGCATCAAGCCGGCCACCAAGGCCGACTTCAAGTATCACCAGGTCCGGCGCCTGCCTGAAAAATATATCGATGGCTGCCAGAGTGCCGAACTCAAAATAAGTTAACTGGATGTCGCTACCACGTGCCTGATCTATACGCTCGAATGCCTTGCATAGCTCGATATCATCAACTGGCGCTGCATTTATTTTCATACGCTCGTTATATCGAAAGATATGTGGCGAGGTGTAGCTGCAGACTTTCAGTCCAGCAGCTACCGCGATCCCCTCGAGGATTGATACAACCGAACCTTTACCATTGGTACCGGCAACCGTGATCAGCGGACAGTTGAATGAACTGGGCAGAGCTGCCCGTTGTAACACGCTGTTTACGCGGTCAAGCCCTAGATCTATTTCTTTGGGGTTGAGACTTTCCTGCCATGCAAGCCAGTCATCGAGGCATTCAAAACGCATTGTCGTTCAGGTCCTCGTTGCCGAGGACTGCTGCTGCATGAATTGTTTCTGCTTTAATTATTATAGGGTCTGGATTATGGGATCTGGGTCGCCGGTTTATTGGATAACATCAACACCAGGCTAACGATGCGGTCACGCAGGTCTCGGCGATCGACAACCATATCGATAGCGCCGTGCTCCAGCAAAAACTCACTACGCTGGAAACCTTCAGGCAGCTGGCCACCGACGGTCTGCTCGATAACACGCGGACCAGCAAAACCGATCAGCGCTTTTGGCTCTGCGATATGAACATCACCCAGCATCGCGAAACTCGCTGAAACACCACCCATTGTTGGGTCGGTTAATACTGAGATATAAGGGATCCTGTTTTTTGCCAGCTTGGCCAGCACCGCGCTAGTCTTGGCCATCTGCATCAGTGAGAACAGTGCTTCCTGCATGCGTGCTCCTCCTGACGCGGAGAAGCAGATGAACGGAATCTTTTCTTCCAGTGCAGTCGTTGCTCCCTTGAGGAAACGTTCACCGACCACAGAGCCCATCGAACCACCCATGAAACGGAAATCAAATGCGGCGACGACGACAGGTACACCTTTTACTTTACCTTTTAACACGATGAGCGCGTCTTTTTCGTTCGTGTTTTTCTGCGCCTGCAGCAAGCGGTCTTTATACTTCTTGCTGTCTTTGAATTTTAACTTGTCGTATGGAACCAGGTTTGCCCCGATCTCTTCAGTCGGCCCTTCATCGAGAAACATAGCAATACGTTTACGCCCGAAGACACGCATGTGATGATTACACTTGGGGCAGACATCAAGATTGCGCTCCAGCTCTGCTCGATATAATACCGAGCTGCAAGCAGTGCATTTGGTCCACAGGCCTTCAGGTACACCGCGTTTTGTACTGCTGTCGGTTCGAATGCTCGTTGGCATCAATTTTTCAAACCAGCTTAAACTCATTTTAT
>CBDUKK010000054.1:0-8554 GCA_965367795.1 uncultured Gammaproteobacteria bacterium | reverse complement strand
ACACAGGGGTCGAAGAGGTCATCGTAGAAAATAATAAAGTCACCGGTGTGCGTACCCGGGAGCAGACGTTCCTGGCGGAAAAGGTGATCATAGCCAGTGGCGCCTGGAGTGCACAGTTCAGTGTTACTGAATCCTCTGTCGATGTGCTGCCCGTAAAAGGCCAGATGATAATGTACAAGGGTGAGGCGGACCTGGTGAAGCGCATCGTTTTGTCCGAAGGGCATTATGTCATCCCGCGCAAAGATGGACGCATCCTGGCCGGTAGTACCCTGGAAAAGATCGGTTTCGATAAGTCTGTTTCAAGCGATGCGCTGGATGAATTGCATAAAGCAGCGGTAGAATTGGTGCCCCTGCTGGATGATCTGCCTGTAGAGAGGCAGTGGGCCGGGCTCAGGCCTGGAACCGAAAAGGGTATACCTTATATATGTCAGCATGATGAGGTGGATGGTCTGTATGTCCATGCCGGGCATTTCAGAAATGGTATCGTGCTGGGTGCAGCATCGGCTGAGCTTATGGCCGATATAGTGACAGGGCGTGAAGCCTGGTGTGATGTGGCGCCTTATACTATGCAGGCCGCACATTAAAATTAACCGGGGTCAGGGACATGCTTGTCTCTGACCCCTCGTATAACAGATTAAGCCGGAATAGCTCAGTCGGTAGAGCAGCTCATTCGTAATGAGAAGGTCGGAGGTTCGATTCCTCTTTCCGGCACCAAACACCCGGGTTATATGTTTTAAGTAGTAAATTATAAATTCAGTTACTGGTTTTTCCTTAAAACTCATAACCTTATACTTATAACTAACTCGTTCTAGAAGTTCGGCTTGACCGGTGCGTTCTGGTACATCTCCACGCTGGACATGATTTCTTCCCTGGCATCTTCGATATCGCCCCAGCCTTCAACGCGGACCCACTTGCCTTCATCCAGGTCTTTATAGTGCTCAAAGAAATGCGCGATCTGGTCGAGCAGCATGGGCGGCATGTCTTCTTTAGTCTTGGCTGAACGGTATGATTTGCACAGTTTATCGATCGGCACAGCAAGGATCTTTGCGTCGTCACCTGATTCGTCAGTCATCTTGAGAACGCCGACAGGGCGGCACTGGATGACGGATCCGGCAATCAGCGGCACTGGTGTGGTGACCAGGACATCTACCGGGTCACCGTCTTTTGACAGGGTGTGTGGTACGTAACCGTAGTTGCATGGGTAATGCATGGCGGTACTCATGAAGCGATCGACAAACATAGCACCGGTGTCTTTGTCGACTTCATATTTCACCGGGTCACTATGTGCCGGTATCTCGATAATCACGTTAATTTCATCTGGCAGGTTATTACCCGAGCTGACCCTATCTAAATTCATAATTCTCTCTTTATAAGTTCTGACTAATATAGATTGTATATTATTTTTCCGAGCTTTGCCTATTATGCCCTTATATTCAACTAAACTGTTGTTATTAAGATAAAAAATGACAAAAACGGTTACAAGAAACGAGGCTCAATGAAAAATCAACACTATCTGGCCAATATTCGCCATTTATCTGCAATAACGACCGCTCTGTCGCTATCTTCTGGCAATTCTAAACTATTGGTCTTAAATTAGAGCCATGAAAAAGTATTCTGGATTTACGCTGATCGAACTGATGATAACCCTGTTCATCGTGGGCATATTGCTCGCTGTCGGGGTGCCGTCACTGAAAACCTTTATGCAGAGTAACATGCTTGTTGCCTCCACCAATGAGCTGTTATCGGCGTTGCATGTGGCACGAAGTGAGGCGATCAAGCTAAATACCCGAGTCAGCATCTGTGATAGCAGTAACGGTACTTCTTGCGGCTTGACCGGAGACTGGTCAAACGGCTGGATCGTATTCGTTGATGCGGGTGGTAACCTGACGAGTACAGGGGCGCCCTGTACTGCAGCCAATACAGATTGTTTGTTAAGGGTGCATGATGCTATCTCTGACGATCAGCTTTCAGTATCAGGAGTGGATGCTAATAGTGCGGCCATCACTTCATTTACCTTTACAGCGCGCGGAATGCCCAAGAATACAGCAGGAATATCGGAGTCCGGCACATTTAGTATATGTAGTTTTGATGATAGTAATAACGTGATCGGCTCTCGGGCCGTGGTATTAAGTTTATCGGGTCGTGTGCGTGTTTCAGATAATCCAGCGGTGATCTCATGTCCAGCAAATCCATAAATAACATGAATATTATGAATACTAGAATGAGCTCTATACATAAGAACCGGGGATTTACCCTGATGGAGGCATTGATCGGTTTCCTGATACTGACTATCGGCATGTTAGGCATCGCCTCATTACAGGCTATATCGCTAAAAGCGGGTAAGACCACGGTTTACAGTTCGGTCGCCATGATGAAAGTCGACGAATTATTTGAAAGTATGCGGGCAAATCCTTCGGCAGCGGCACTGGCCGCATATACCGGCGCTGGGGTCAGTCATAGTTGCAGCGGTACTAATGAGTGTACAGACGTACAGCTGGCACAGGATGATGTCTTCTGGTGGGAGCAGAATTTAACAGCCGGACTGCCGGGTGCGGCAACCACGACGGTCAACTATACGGCCCCGGTGGCGCCATCAAGAATGGCGACAGTTAATATTACGGTCAACTGGCAGGAGCGCAATAAGGATGCGGTCGGCAGTATCAATAAGAGTTATACAACAACTGCAAATATTTGCACGGTGATTCCATGTTAGGGCGTGATCTGATGAACAATAGAAAACAGTCATATGGCTTTTCCATGATCGAGTTGCTGGTGGCGATGGTAGTCGGCCTGATCATCATCAGCGGCGCGTTTTCATTATTTTCCGGAACACGCAAAACGCAGGCGGTTAACGAGATGCAGATGGATATGGTTGCTGATGCACGCTTCGCTATCGAGATGATCTCTTACGATCTGCGCCATGCCGGTATGTATGGCGGCACCAATAAGGACGGTTTGATCGAATGTCGTTCAACCGATGCCAACTGCAGTGGCATAGTGCCGGCTGCGGTTGCTAATGATTGTACCGTTGGCTGGGCATATAATCTGTCGCAACCGATCTTTGCAATCAATGATACTGCAGGCAATCCATATTCAGGTAGTTGTATCCCGCCAAGTGAAGGTTACCAGGCGAATACCGATATACTGGAAATCCGTTATGCGGATTCTAACTTTTTAAGCTCGATCACTGGCCTGCCAAAAGCCTTAACTAATGGTCAGACTTATGTACGCAGCAACTTTGCCAGTGGGCGCATCTTTACTGGTACTGCTCAACCGGTCATTGGTAGCTTTGATAGTGATGTAAATATCACACACAATTACATTCTACATGCCTTTGCTTATTATGTGAGTGATCATACTGATTCAAGCGGAGACAACATCCCGTCATTACGCCGTGCTGCACTGGTTAATGGTCCGGCAGTTCAAACGCAGACACTGGTGTCTGGTGTTGCTGACCTGCAGGTTCAATTTGGTGAAAATACTGATGGTGACCCCAATAACACCATAGACCGTTATGTTGATCCTGACCAGGTAACTGACTGGACGCAGGTTTATTCCGCAAAGATATGGTTGTTAATGCGCTCAGATGAAAGACAGATTGGAATTGATACAACAAAATCCTTCTCCATTGCAGGCGCGCCGGCAGCTAACTTTGGCGGCCAGAACGATTTTCGCTTCTTCCTGGTGACCAGTGTCGTCGATTTAAGAAACCTGAGACAGATTTAAACTGTTTTTTGAGAAAACTTATGTGTATGAAAAATCAACAATATAGACAACAGCGTGGTTTTGTCCTGATACTCGCACTGGTCATGATGGCGGTGCTTACCTTGATCGGTGTGTCTTCAATGAACAGCGCAAACATGGAACTAAAAGCAGCTGCCAATGCAAAACAGCACCAGGTGGCCTTTAATGCAGCGCAGTCGCTACTGGAGTTCACTATTTCAAAACCAGGCACTAATGTGATCAATTACCAGACAATGGATGCGACACCACAGCTTTATAATGGATATGTTATGGCCGGCGCTTCTGCGTTGAGTGCAACGATCAGTTATACCGGTTGTGGTAAGGGTACAGGCGGCAGTCTGGAGGCTGGTAAAGGCTTTGGATTTAACTTTTATAATGTAAGGGGTGGCGCTTCTAACGCTACAGGTACTGCAACTTCAAATCAGGTGTTAGGCGTACGTTATCCGTCAGCATGTTTATAGGTGTGGATATGAATAATATGATCAAGATGATTACTTTAATTTTTTTATCTTCAGTGGCACAGGCTGTTATTGCTGCTGAAGTCCCCGTCGTTAATACTGACCAGCCTATGCGAGGGGTGATCGAAACACATAATGCCATCGAGACAAACTCGTTACGCATCAGCCTGGACTCGACCATGCACGGTTTTATCGAGGGGAAAGTCTGTGATTTCTGTGAGCCTATTACGGTTACGATAACTCCGGAAACAAAAGCTTATGCAAACAGGGTCGAAGTGCCCCTGAAGCAGGCAACGAGTCGTATGGGTCGATTTGCGACCGTTATCTATGAACTGGATACAAAAAATGTCAGTGCAATCCGTTGGTAGTGATTGCCCGGTAAAGAATACAGGCGCATCTTTGTAAGCCAGATTGAGGAATTGATTATGTTGAAACTTCCAGAAAAATTTAAATTAATGCTGCTGAGCACGGTCTACGGTATGTCGATTACCGTTCCGGCTGTCGCAGATGATATCGAGATCTATACCACGGCCGGGTCGATCACTCAGCAGACGCAGCCTAACGTATTATTTGTACTTGATACTTCGGGCAGTATGGGTTCGACCGTAATGACCCGGGATCCTTATGATCCTGCAACTACATACGTCGCACCCGGTTGTTATGATAGTACCCGTGTCTATCTGCAGCCGCAGGGCAGCAATAATGCGCATCGTCACTGTAATGGCGGTAGTTCAACTGGATGGGGCTGGTGGAGGAGAACATATACGGCAGTCAGTAACTTAGGGCAGGCGAACCGCACTGCGGTTGTCTGTGATGCGGCGAAATCACTTGATAGTACGGGTTATTTTACCGGTCGACTTTCGCAGTATAGAAGTAACTGGAGCGACAGTTTGACAAGTGGCGATGTGACTAATTTTGTCGAGTGTCAAGGCGACCAGGGTGTTCATGGTGAAACCACGGGTGATTCAAGAAAATGGGCGTCAACCTCTAATGGTCCCTGGTCCAGCGTTGAAGCGGAAAAGCTTAACTGGGGAAATATCGGTTTCAGTGCCACAATTTATAGTGGTAACTACCTCAATTATCTTATCAGCACGCCGTTAACAAACGCAGGTACTCGTATCAGTGTTATGCAGGACGTAATCTCAGACCTGGTGACGAACACGACGGATATTAATATCGGTCTGATGCGTTTTTCTAATGATAGTGATGGCGGCATGGTGGCTGAGCCTATCGATGACATCGAGAGTAACCGAACAGCTTTCATTAATGCTTTGAATGCGATGACTGACAGCGGCGGTACGCCATTGTCAGAAACTTATTATGAATCGGTCATGTATTACCAGGGCAACAGTGTGGACTATGGTACGAATTCACAACCATTTGCCAGTGTAGCCAGTTCCCGGTCTGGTGGCAGTTATGTATCTCCGATTGCCAATGAGTGCCAGAAAAACTTTACTATTCTGCTGACTGATGGCGACCCGACCAATGATTCTTTGAACGGTACCCGCCTGGCCAAGCTCGGTGTCAGTAGCTGTAGCGGTAACTGCCTTGATGAAATTGCTGAAGCTATCGGTACTAATGACCAGAGTTCGTCACTGAGCGGTGACCAGGTGATCTCAACCTATACCATCGGTTTCGCCATCGATAAAAAGCTGCTGGAAGATACCGCGAATGCCAGTTTGAATGCCAGCGGCACCGGTGAATATCTGCTGGCCGATGATGCCAGTACATTAGCGGATGCCTTCAATGCCATCCTCGTGGATATTAATAACTCGGATACCACGTTCTCCTCTCCGGCGGTATCAGTGAACGCATTCAACCGTTCGACTCACCTCAATGACCTGTATTTCACCTTGTTCAAACCGGGTAAAGGTGCACGCTGGGCCGGCAACCTGAAGAAATATAAACTGGACTTTTTTGTTGATGCCAATGATATCGATGGTGACTCCGATATCACAGAAAAGCTGCCGTATATCGCTGATGCGAATGGTGCAAATGCAGTTGACCCGGTAACAGGTTTCTTCGGTGTCGGCGCTGAGAGTTACTGGACGCATGATGGCGCGGATGGTCTAGATGTATCGGCTGGCGGTGCGGCAAATGAGTTGGTTAGCCCTCGTAAGGTGTATACCTATAGCTCTACCTATACCAATACGAATGGTGTTCTGCAACCGGTTGCATCGAGTGCGGCACTGACGGCAAATGTTAATGCTGTCGATAAAAACAATGCAGATATCACAAATGCCATGTTGGATATCCTTAGTGCTCCGGAAAAGATACCGGGTACACCGCGCAGAGAAACGTTGCTGGACTGGGCGGCTGGCCTGGATGTGTTTGATCAATATGGTGTTGCTGGAACATCGGACGCCCGTCTGGAGATGGGTGACCCGCTGCACTCTGAGCCAGCCCTGGTTCAGTATGGTGAGTCATCACCAGGTGTTGCTGACCTCGTTGCTTATATGGCCACTAATGAGGGCTACCTGCATGCGATTGATGCAGATGACGGCACTGAGATATTCTCATTTATCCCTCAGGAGCTGCTGGCGAATCTCAATGACTTGATGGATAACAAGCAGGGCAGTAAAACTTATGGCCTGGATGGAAATGTCGTAGCCTGGGTCAATGATGCTAATGGCGATAATACCATCAGTGGCGGCGCTGACCATGTCTATCTATACATCGGTATGCGTCGTGGCGGCAATAACATCTATTCACTTGATGTGACCGATCGGAATAATCCGAGGTTACGCTGGATCATCAAAGGTGGCAGCGGTGATTATGCAGAGCTTGGCCAGACCTGGTCGACGGTAAATGTCGAGAAGATCAAAGATGGTAATACTGAAAAGACAGTATTAATTTTCGGCGGTGGTTATGATACTGCCCAGGATAGTGCGACAGAAAGAACGGCAGATAGTGTAGGCCGAGCCGTTTATATCGCCGATGCTGAAACCGGTGAGCTGTTATGGTCTGCAGGTAATGGTGGAACGCTTCCGGTTGCGGATATGGACTACAGTATCCCTGCCCGTATAAAACCACTGGATATGTCTGGTGATGGCTATATCGATCGTCTATATGCGGCTGATATGGGTGGCCAGATATTCCGTTTTGATATCGATAATGATAATGGCTCAGCTCTGGCTAGCTCTATCAACGGTGGTCGCATAGCGGACCTGGCAGACAACGGTAAAGCAAATGCGCGACGTTTTTATTATCCTCCGGATGTCGCTTTGATAGCCAAGCGTGGCGAAGCAGCGTATCTTGCGCTGGTGGCGTCATCTGGTTACCGTGCGCATCCGCTTGATACAGAGATACAGGATCGTATCTACCTGCTGAAAGATAATGATGTATACAATACACCAACTGCTTATACGACATTAACAGAAGCAGATCTGTATGATGCAACATTGAACCTTGTTGCCGGTGACGGTACTGATGCGCAGAACGTAGTAGCGAAAACTGCGCTTGATAACTCAGAAGGCTGGTACATTAAACTCGATGACGGGGCCGGCAACTGGAACGGTGAAAAGGGTCTGGCTGAACCGTTGATCATTGAAGGTACCGCTATTGTCACTACGTTCATTCCTGTTGGTACCAGTGTTGTTTCAGGAAGTTGTGTGCCTCAGGCTGGGTCAGGCCGGGTGTTCTATCTGGATGTATTTGATGGTTCAGCAGCATTCCCGAGTGCTCTGGACAAGCGAACTGAACGTACTTCGACTTTAGCTCGAAGTGGTATACCGCCTTCGCCAAATACAATTATCACCCCAGGCGGTGAGCCAACTCTATGTATTGGTACAGAATGTTCGGCTGCTGATTTTGGTTTAGGTGCACGTAAAACCCATTGGTACGAGGTAGAATAATGAAACTAAAAAATAAAGGCTTTACATTGGTTGAATTGATGATCGTGATTTCGATTATCGGCATACTGGCAGCGGTGGCTTACCCTGCTTATACCGGTGCAATCAAAAAAGCCAACCGGGCTGATGGCATCGATTCGCTGCTGTCTTTAGCGAGTCGCATGGAAGAGTATTATATGAATAACGATACTTATGTCGGTGCAACGGTGAATGCGGCGGGTACCGGTACCGTAGGCAGTAATCAAACCTCGGACAACCTGTACACCATGTCGGTCACATCAGCAACCGCGTTCACCTACACGCTGACTGCATCACCTAACAGTGCGGATCCCGAATGTGGCAATTTGACTCTGAATTCCTTAGGTCAAAAAGGCGCCAGTGCCGGTTCCGTGGATGCCTGTTGGTAATTAATCGCTAGTTAATTAATTTCGAAGTTCTTTGGGCAACTGAAAATGAACGTTTTCAGTTGCCTTTTCATTGGTGATGATGTCTGTATCAAAT
>CBDUKK010000053.1:0-8577 GCA_965367795.1 uncultured Gammaproteobacteria bacterium | reverse complement strand
CAGCGGCAAAGGATACACTGCTGGTCAGCATTGAACCCAGTAATGTCATGCTGTAGATATTTTTCATAATAGTATTATTCCTCAACCAGGTAGAGCTTTTTACCCGTCAATATTTCTATCTGCGCCCAGGTAGTCGCCATATCGAAGTCGTTTTTGGCAGACAGCCATTCCGCATTGGTATACTTCGCCATGCTGTCACCTAGCGTAGTCTGCATCTCCAGTTCATAACGGCCGCGGCTTTTTTCTATGCTAAGTGCACTGCTATCGAGCCTGATCTCATCTGTTGAACGTTTATACTTCAACAGTTCCAGTCGCCTGACCAGGTCAGACAGTTTTTGTCTTAGCGTATATTTAGCCAGATCATAATTAGCCTGCGAAGTGGATAGTTTCGCTGTTGCTCGTGCGAGCTCTGCCTGTGGCCGACTACCATTCAACAATGGGATACGCAGTGTGACACCGATACTGGCATCGTTTTTCCCGGGTAGTTTTCGTTGATATTCATTCAGCTCAAGGCCGGCTGCCAGAGTAGGACCAAATTGCTGCTGCGTTGCTTTAAGCGCTGCTTTATCAGCGAGCATGGCGTGTTCCATGGCAGTCAGTGTCAGGTTGCCTTTAAAAGCCTCATCCAGTAGTGCTTCCAGCGCCGGGATCTCTCGCTCAAGCTGGGGCAGGTCTGGCCGTATCAGTTCTCCGGGAAGATCATCCGGGCGATTTAATGCTATCGCAAGCCGCTGGCGACTTGCCTGCTGTTCTATCTCGGCAGCCTTACGCTGGTCGGCCAGTTCACGATAGATACTCTCAGACTCAGCTAGTGTCACCTCGGAGACCATGCCAAGTGAATGCCGCTCGCGCAGTTTGTCATATTTAACATACAGGCTTGTCATCTCTTCATCGACCGCAGCAAAGTGGAGATCAGACAATATGACGTCAAAATAAAGCCGCATGATACTGAGGTATTGCCTGTTACGTGCGGCCGATGCATTGAGTTCCTGGCTCAGTATCGCCTGGTCAGCGGAATCTTCCAGGTAGTCGCTGTATCCGAAGTCATATAATGTTTTTGTCGCAGAGAACCGCAGATAACTGTCATTCGTAAATTGATCATTGGTGCTGGGACTCGAGGTATAGGGCGCTATCTCGAAATAAACATCGATATCATTAGTTGAGCCGACGCCCTCTCTCTCGGAAACAGCGTATGCCAGGTTAGCATCGGCAAGCAGCAGATCCGGGTGACTGCTATTTGCCAGTGAAAGTGCTTTTGACAGGGAAAGCGGCGTCGGTAACGGCTCGGCATATGCCAGTGGTGCACAGAGGTTAACGATGATCAACCACGTCCATGATAATCTAGCGATGCCTTTTCGATGTTGCATATGACTGGCAAAACGCATTGCTGCTATTTCCCGTTACCTGATTTTTCCTGTTTTTCCCGTGCACGTTTATATTTCGTGAAATTTGTTTTCTTGTATTCGCCATCGACGACATACTCCGCCAGCCACAGGAATTCTTCGGCATCGCGCACTATCCCGGTCAGGCGCATGGTCTTCTTGCCACTGGTATCAAAGAACATGAATACCGGTGTCGCACGGACACGGTGCTGTTTGAAAGCAAAATCCTTCTCATAGATCTCATTACCTTCAAAATCGGTCATCATGGTGTCGCCGCGGATATCGATGGTCAGTAAGCGGAAATGTTCACGGTAGTAATCCTGCACATCGACCCGGTTCATGATCGTGGTCTTCATCTTCAAACACCAGGGGCAGTCTTTATCGCTGAACATGATAAAGACGCCTGATTTATTCTCTTCCAGCGCGATCTCAAGCTCTTCTTCAAGGTTGTTAAAGCTCTGGTTAAAGAAGTATTCCATCGGATCTCGTGTCTGGCTGTCACCTGTAGCTGCCACGCTCTGGCCGGCCCAGCCTGGATGCAGTAAAAACAGCAACAGAAAGGTACGGAAAACAGGCGCTGCCGAGACCGGTCTGTGTACATATCGCCTTACTGGCTGAGAACAGGTATGCTTACTGATGTTTGTCATCGCGTGGCTCCAATACTAAAAGTTGCTTATCACATAGTTAAATAAACTAAATACAGCAAAAAGTTATGGCGAAAAACAAACGAATATCTGGCAAAATAAATACCTATAATAAACATTAACTTATAACTCTGTTACGTTAGCTGTCACAGGCTCATCAAAGGCTATCTGCTATGAATTTTCATGTTGCTGACTGGTATGTGGACGTCGACTCAAATCGAATCCACAGCGGTCAACAGGATATCAAGCTGGAAAGCAGGGTCATGACACTTCTGGTCTACCTGGCAGAGAATCAGGGTAGCGTCGTCAGCCGTGAGCAGCTCGAGGCCGATGTCTGGTCTGGACGAGTTATCAGCTACGACGCCCTCACCAGCTGCATCACCCGGTTGCGCAAGGTACTTGGCGACGATTCTCGAAAACCTGTTTATATCGAGACCGTCCCAAAAAAAGGTTATCGGCTAATCGCACCGGTCAGCTGGAACAGCGCCAATCACAGTGAAGGAGAAATTGCGCAGGACAGGAAAACCAAAGGCAGGACTCAGGTCCGGAATATTCTCCTGGTCATACTTCTATTGCTGGCAACAGTCGCTGCAATCGCGATTATCACGTCTCAGAAAACCGTCACCGATAACCCGGTGGTTTTAACCGAGACACCATCGATTATTGTTCTACCTTTTGACAACCTGAGTAATGACGCCGGACAGGAATATTTCAGCGATGGCATCACCGCAGATATCAGTATAGCGCTATCCAAACTCTCGGGGTTGCGGGTAATTGCACCACAGTCCATGTTGATCGAAAGCGGTGAATACGACGGTGACGGGGGTTTTGGATCACAACAACTCGCACGGTACCTGCTGGCAGGCAGTGTTCAGCGTGCAGACAACAAGTTACGCGTCAATGTCATGCTTATCGATAACGACACGCATCACCAGATATGGGCAGAGAGTTACGACCGCGAGATCACCGCCGTTTTTGATGTCCAGGATGAGATCACTGCCAGGATCGTTTCTACCTTAGAGATAAAGCTGACCGAAGAAGAAAAATCCCGGGTAGCGCATCGCTTCACCAACAGTATCGACGCTTATGATCAATTCCTCAGGGCCCAGGCGCTATACACTCAGCACACGAACAATGAGAATCTACTGGCCAGGGATCACCTGCGACAGGCTATTCAGCTTGATCCTAACTTTGCACGGGCCTACAGTACTCTCGCCCTGACCTATGTCGATGAGTATCGATACAAGTGGTCGAGCAACACTGAGAACCCGCTGTTGCAGACTCTTAAACTGGCAGAAAAAGCGGTTACGATAGACAACAGCCTGCCGCAGGCCTACTGGTCACTGGCCTATGCACAGTTGCATCTACACCGTTACGACCAGGCCATAGCGTCGATCAATCAGTCATTCAAGGTCAGTCCCAGCTATGCTGACGGTTACGCCATACTGGCATTGATCCATATCTACCGGGGTGATGCCGACCAGGGTATGAACATGATAAGACAGGCCATGCGCCTGAATCCAGACTATCCTGCACAATATATCTCTGTAATGGGACAGGCTTATTACTACCAGGGTGATTTTGAAAATGCTGCAGCGGTATTAAGAGATGCGGTCGATAAGAACTTCAGCCTGCTGACAGCACACATAATGTTAACTGCAACATTGAGCCAGCTGGGCCTGCAGGATGAGGCGAGCTGGTCAGCCGGGCAACTGCGAACACTCTCTCCGGGATTCATCATGACGGATGTCGCCAGGATATTTCCTATCCAAAGTGAAGAAAAATTGCAGGCTATTCTCGAGCAGTTAAGACTGGCTGGCCTGAGCTGATAAGCTCATCAACATTTTCATCTATCCAGAAATCCCTGTATTAGTACTTGTTGATTTCATGATATAGTTTCTACTATTACTGACTCTGGTTCAGGCGGATTATTATGAAGCTGGAACGACTTGCTACCATGACCGGGTTCATGCGTCACGGCATGACCTTACGGGATTTTTTTCAGGAGTCCGTGCACTGCAATGTGCCGGGACTGCCTTACGTTGACGAGCACGATCAAATCATCGGACGGATTTCCATCCGTGATGTCTACAAGTGTATTGCGGTACCTGACAATATTCTTCGTATTGCTGATGCCATGGGTGACGGTGATCAGATGGGCAATCTTGATATGCCAGAGATGAAAGCCCTGGAGATCATGACGACACCGGTGGAGAATTATGTGCTGGAAAAAATTCCGACCGTCTCACCCAGCTCTACAGTGGTAAAAGCCCTCGCCCTGATGGAAGTATATAACAGCAGTTATATCTTTCTCATCGAAGATGGTCAGTACAAGGGTGTCGTTACACGGATGATCATCGCCAAACGCATGCTGGAATGTGTTCTGGAGATGGAACGCAAGAAAGGTATCTCACAATAATAGAGCAACGTCGCTCGATCCAACGTAATTTATATGACTGTCACCTCAATCACATCGTCGAGCTGGTGCGGTCGAAAATGGCTATATATTCGGTTTCTTCCAGTAAACAGCCGGGTAATCAACAAACACTGGTGTGCCAATTATGGAAACGGTCTCTAACACGGTAACAACTGAGATGTGGATCGCCGCTGCGGTCCTGGTGGTGGCTTATGCCCTGATCTTCAGCGAGGTGATACACCGCACCATCGCAGGCGTCATCGGCGCCGTGGTGATGGTCCTGACGGGTATGTATTTCGGTTTTTATTCACAGGCCGAGGCCGTTGCAGCCATCGACGCTAACACCATGTTCCTGCTCATGGGTATGATGACCCTGGTGGTGATGCTGAAGCCGACCGGTGGGTTCGAATACCTGGCGATCCGTATGGCAAAACTTTCCAGGGGGAGCCCGAAACTGCTGCTGATCTACATCTCGACAGCGGTCACAGTCATCAGCCTGTTCCTGGACAATGTCACCACGGTACTGGTATTCGCCCCGCTGACGGTCGTCATCGCACGGCTGCTGAGCATCAATCCTGTCCCCTACCTGATGGCCGAGGCGCTGCTGTCAGATACCGGTGGCGTGGCAACGCTGGTCGGTGACCCGCCCAACGTCATGATCGGCAGTGCTGCCGGCATCGATTTCAACCAGTTCCTGTTCCATATGGGGCCGATCATCTTTGTCTGCTGGGTAATCACACTGGGACTGATGCTGCTATTGTTCCGCAAAGAACTGTCGCAAAAGATCGAAGGTGTACTCGACCTGGATGAGACCAAGGTGCTGAAAGACCCGAAAACCCTGATGGCGGTAACTGCATCGATAGCGGTCGTCATCCTGCTGTTCTTCATCCATCATCTTTACCACCTGTTCCCGGGTTTTGTCTCCTGGATCGGGGTAGCCGTCGCCCTCGCCCTGGTACGTCCGGATACGGAAAAACTGCTCAAGGGCCTGGACTGGTCGGTACTGTTATTCTTTGCCGGGCTGTTCATCATCGTCGGCGGTGTCGAAGGTTCAGGCCTGCTCGACCTGCTGGGCCTGGAACTGGCCGAGATCGCCAAGAACCCTGAAAACCTTCTGATGACGGCGCTGGTGATCATGTGGGTGTCAGCGTTTCTGAGCGCCATAGTCGATAATATCCCTTTCACCGTGACCATGATCCCGATCATATCCCACCTGGAAACACAGGGGGTCGATGTGATGCCATTATGGTGGGCTCTTGCTCTGGGCGTAGGCCTTGGCGGAAACGGTTCGCATATCGGTTCTACCGCTAACGTTATCTGTGTCGCCGAAGCTGAACGTACTGGAGTAGCAGAGTACCGTATCACGCCATTGTACTGGTTACGCAAGGGCACGCCGGTGATGATCACTACACTGATGATATCGAGCCTGTTACTGACCGTATTCTTTGATTATTATCGCGGGCAGTAAAAGCGATCGATAACTGAAGATTAGAAATTGATGTGTTAATTAATCAGATGATAGCAGGAGCAGCAGTGGCATCTAAAAAAGATTGCCGCGCTGCGCTCGCAATGACGGTTATATTAATGACGGTTTCGTTTAATTAACAGGGCATCTCACTGAACAAGTTCGATATATCCATTACCCCTGGCTACTCATCATCCCGCAGTATCATCAACTGGCAGTCACCTTCAAAATCAATGTTTACCTGAACACGTATCGGGCGACAGCAGACCGAACAATCTTCAAAGTAATCTGATTCATCTACTGAGTCATCGATCAGTAACTCGATGCCTTCACCACAATACGGGCAGGTGACACTACGATTCAGTAATTCCATCTAGAGAGTCATCATCGCGGACGGAGATCGAGCAATGTCATGGTCAGTGCGGGCCAGTAGGTAATTATCAATACTGCAACAAACAGGATGAGCATGAATGGTATGGTCGCGTAATATAATTCTGTTATCGGCTTATTAAAGCGGTAACTGGCGATAAACAGATTCATACCTACAGGTGGCGTGAAGTAACCGATCTGCATATTAGCCAGGAAGATAATGCCGAAATGTATCGGGTGGATACCATAACCTACGGCTATAGGTAAGGTTAGTGGCACGATGATAACCAGCGCAGAAAAGACATCCAGCATCATACCAAGTAATAATAAAAATATATTCAGTAATATTAAAAAGGTTAATTTGCTGTCGATATGTTCACGGATGAATTCAAATAATTTTGATGGCACTTCAGTATCGATCATATAGTTGGTCGAGGCCAGAGATACCCCTAATATAATCAGCACACCACCGACAAGCACCATCGAATCACGCATGATAGATGGCAGCTGTTTTATTTTTATCTCGCGCAATATCAGTACATCGACAACCAGAACATATAACACCGCTACCGCAGCGGCTTCAGAAACGGCAACATAACCTGTGTAGATTCCACCGATCATGATTATTGGTAAGGGTATCTCCCATATTGACTCGCGCAGGGCACTGGCCAGCTTCGCGCTATCAAACTCCGTTGTGGGTATCCTGTCACCGACGCTCTTGTACATACTCCAGGAAATAAGCAGTGCCAGCATCAACATGCCGGGCAGCAGGCCTGCAATGAACAGGTCATCGATCGCGACAGACTCTTCCAGATCCATCTGCTGCGCGATCACGCCATACAGGATCAGGGCGATAGACGGCGGAAACAGCAGACCAAGGCTTCCCGATGAGGTAATTAAGCCGAGATTAAAACGTTCCGTGTAACCCGCCTGTTTCATCGCCGGGTACAGGATCGCACCGAGCGCGATGATGGTCGCACCGGAAGCGCCAGTAAGCGCGGTAAAGAATGCACAGGCGAGCAATGAGACAACCGCAAGTCCTCCGGGCATCCAGCCGAGCAATGCATCAGTTAACCGCACCAGCCTCTCAGATGCTTTGCTCTCACCTAATACGTAACCGGCAAAAGTAAATAACGGGATAGCCAGCAAGACCGGGGTATCAACGATACGATAGATCTCGATGGCGATAACAGAGAGGTCGATCTCTTCTCCATGAAAACCGATGAGCGCACTGGTCGCGATGATAGCGAACAGTGGCGCACCCAGGATAACCAGCAATATCAGTATGATCGCGGCAGCCATGTCTAGTTATCAGTGTCCTGCACTATCTTTCTTTCATAAGGGCTAATCAGGAACATGGCATAGCGGATCGCTATGAGTGTGAAGCTGAGCGGGATGATCAGACTAGTAACCCAGGATGGTACACCTGAAAATGCGATGGTACCGTATTGATATTCGCTGTAGACAAACCGCCCGGCATGCCAGGCGATCAGCAGACAGATCGACATGGTAAACAGGTAAACCAGCCGCTGTATGTAGGGCAGGATATATTTCGGAAAGTATTTTGCGAAGACATCGATGCGGATGTGATTATCGGTCCTCGTCGCGACAACGGCACCAGACAGGCCCACCCATAATACCAGTGTTCTCAACAACGGATCGATCCATACGATACCTTCGCTGAACAGGTTGCGCGAAACTATCTGGTATACCGCCAGGATGATCATACTAGTCAGTATGATGACGAGCAATCCATCTTCTATCTTATTAATGAATTTTATAATTTTGTTATCGTTAACATTCATCGTACGGATATTTTAAGACTGCTCTGTTCACTTAACCCAGCTATCGTTCAACAGGCAGTGAAGATCACCTGGCCAGTTTTTCCGCCCCTGGTTTATTGGCCGTTACTGCCTTGTATAGATCTTTACTATATTTATACTTCTGGACCATCTCATTGGTAACAGATACGCCGAGCTTGTCCCATTCATCTTTTTCTTTATCGCTTAATTTTACAAATTTTACACCCTGGTTTATCAGCGCCTGGCGAGCAGCGACATTGTCCACCGTGTTCTGTTCATCAATTCTCTTGTAGACTTTGCCCATCACTTCTCGAACGATCGCCTGATCATCTTCACTCAGCGAATCGAACACTTTTTTATCGATGACCATCATGGCAGCCAGGTAGTTTAGAGGCAGGTCAACCACATACTCGACATGGGTGTGCCACTGCAAGGCTAATGCAGCGATGGGAGACGTGATTATGGTGTTGATCAGGCCTGTCTGCAAGCCGGTCAAGAC
>CBDUKK010000052.1:0-8583 GCA_965367795.1 uncultured Gammaproteobacteria bacterium | reverse complement strand
CAACAGATTCGTTTCAAGATACCCACACTGAACCACCTCGATCTGATCGTTCAGGAGGACGCCTGGATTGTCGTCGACCGTGTTTTAAATGACATACCAGTCGTTGCCTGGACCGACTTTCAGACCGATGGGCGTGATAACCTGTACAAGCCGGTAGCCTGTGAGATTCGTCTCTATCACTTTGCAGCTCGCATGATATTGAGAACAACACTGGATTCGATGGAAGACATCCTGGGGCAATCCCTCGCTGAAAAGTATAACGACGAAAGCGAAAAGGTATTATCGTTTAAAAAAGACGAAGACCAGTCTTAATTTACACGCCTTTGTTTGTAATTAGTTTGATCGTAATTAGACAGCGCTTGTAAGATCTGATGGAGACGGACATTACAATCATTAAGGGGTCAAACGCCTGCTGTTCTTGATCAGGCTCTCCTCGCAAGCACCACGCATTCGAAACCACGAATGTTCCATGGTTATAAAACCCTGACTTTTATCATGAAAATTTATTCGAACTATTCAGTCGAAAAATTCTGATATTTCATTCGTAAACATCTCGTTATCATCACGCCTTCAACTTTCATCAATCAAGCAGAAGCATAACAACCAGTAGAGGGTATTTACTATGAAAACTGAAGATGCAGCAATGAAACGCGTGATGGGCTTTCTTTTCACTGGCCTCATCGCAACAACTTTAGGGATCATTTTTGTCGCAAACAGCATCGCATAAGCGAGTGAATTTTACACTTAAGAAACACTGCCTATAATCAGTGCCAATACAAGGCCGGTTATACCGGCCTTGTATTTATGCAAACGAATATGATGATTACTTTAGCAGAACGCGGTTATCGACGATTACTCTACCTGTGTGCGCTCGGCCTTATGTTGATGGGCCTGTCAGCCTGTAGCGAACCCCCCTATACCAATGTGGACAACACCCAATTACAGATGATGCTGGAACAAGACATACCGATCTATGACGTTCGTCGCCCGGAAGAATGGCGACAGACGGGCGTGGTCGAAGGCAGTAAGCTACTGACCTTCGTCGAAGCCAGTGGTCGTTTGAACCCGGAATTCATCGAGCGTTTCACCGCAGCGAATAGCCAGCATGATCCTGTCATCCTGATCTGCCGCACTGGCAGCCGAACCAGTACGCTGGCCCGTTTACTGGTTGAAAAGATGGGCTACACACAGGTCTACAATGTCCGTGATGGCATCACCCGCTGGATCAGGGAGGACAGGCCAGTCACCAGGCTGTGATATAGAACAAAGGGGTCGGAGTGATCTGAACAAAGAAGCCGGAGTGAATTAATTATCAGCATTCCGAACGAAGAGCTCGGAGTAATTATGATTAATTCACTCCGACCACGTCAAAGTCGACCCCTCGACCCGTGCCCTTTAGATCTGCACGCTTTTGCAAGTATACTCGTGTTATCTATAATGAACTTATTTAAGGAGCCTGTATGAAAGTTATTATGCCGTGGCTATTCTTGCTAGCACTAGTTTCGATGCCGGGGAATGCCGCTTCAGCTCAGGCCGCACCACTTATTTTGCAAAGCGAAAACGGCACTTTCGCTGTCGAAGAAGTCATCGATGGCCTGGGTGTTCCCTGGGGGCTGGCGTTTATCTCCAATACCCGAATCCTTATAACCGAGCGTGAAGGAAACATCAAACTACTCGACATCCAGAGTAAAAACCTTACCCCGTTGCAAGGGGTACCCGAGGTACTTGCTGAAGGCCAGGCGGGTATGCTGGATGTTGCGGTACCGCCTGATTTCAGCAACGGTGACTGGATCTACTTTACCTTCGTACGCGACAACTTTGGTGAAGGTGTCACCGTACTGGCCCGTGCGAAACTGGCGTCGAATAAACTGGTGCAATGGCAGGATCTGCTGGAAACCCGGTCAGCCACCGGCACCAGTCGTCACTTTGGCAGTCGTATTGCCTTTGATGATAAGGGTTATGTCTACTTCGGTGTTGGCGACCGCGGTGAGCGCCCAAACTCGCAAGACCTGACGAATCATGCTGGTAGCGTAATGCGCTTATACCGAGATGGCCGCGTCCCCCAGGATAATCCGTTCAAGCAGCGCAGCGATGTACCACCCGAGATCTGGAGTTACGGTCATCGCAATCCACAGGGCATGGCCTATGATTACACCCACAAACGCCTGTGGTTGATCGAACACGGGCCTCGCGGTGGCGATGAGATCAACCTGGTCCTGCCCGGCCGCAATTATGGCTGGCCGGTAATTTCCTATGGTAAAGAATACTGGAATCCGATGGCCGTCGGTGAAGGCACGCATCGTGAAGGCATGGAACAACCCGTCAAACAATACACACCGTCTATTGCCCCGGGGAGTTTACTGCTCTATACCGGCGATGCCTTCCCTGCCTGGCGCGGCAACCTGTTTACCGGCGCACTCAAATTGCAGCACCTGAACCGGGTCACTCTGAGTGAAGATGGCAAAGCGATCGCTGAAGAGCGTCTACTGACAGAGCTGGATGAACGCATCCGTGCCCTGGCACAGAGTCCCAAGGGGTGGCTGTATTTTTCAACCGACAGCGGCAAGGTCTATGTGATGAAACCTGCAACAAAGGGGTCGGAGTGAATTAATTCTCTCCGCCGCCTTTAACGAACTCTGCTCAACGTAGATATATCTTAACAAATTGTTTTCTGTAAAATTCGCAACGCGTATATGGCAGCAGAAGCCCCTGAGTTTCTGCTGCCAGCATGCATTGACTGTAAAGAAATTAATCTAACTGATACCTATTTCTACAGCGTAACTTGAATATTTTACATTAGATATATTATACATGTTACTGATATATAAGTATTTGTTAAAATATAGTACGTTATCGTCCTAAGAGCTTATAATTGTCACTAGCTAGTGGCGGCAGCTCGTCAATATAATCGATGACGACGAAGCACACGGACAGGATGTGGTAACGTAACTACGCCATAAGGGATAGGCGTCGTTTTGAATGAATAATTTAAAATGCAAATAAATGAGCAAAAATGCAAAACAATACAAAAACACACGAGCAAGAAAAGCTCGAAACCGATCTCAAACTGTTAAACCTGCGGCTTGCCACAGCGGAAGCTGAATTTGAAAAAATTCAACAAGAGCTGCTGGCCATCGAGTCATCGCAGACAAAGCCTGCCTCGAAGAATCCAGGGCGCGGCTATACTGTTGCTACTGCAAGCGTTCTGGCTGTCATAGCCCTTTCCTTCGTCGGCGTTTACCACGACGCGTTGAGTAATGTGAAAGAAAACACTCAGTATCAAGAGTCTGCAATGCGCGAACTGGCGAATGCGCCGATCGTGCGCAGCGAGTATCAATCGACAAACCGAAAGACATCATCACGCCAGTCTGCCAGGGCAAAAAAAGCGACCAGGCAGCAATGGGGACCATCGTTGCTGATGCCGGAAGCAACTGGCAAAAAACACCATGTCGTTTTTGACCCGGCAGTAAAACAACAGCAGAAAAACCTGCTGACACTTGGCTTTGACGTAGGCAAGGCGGATGGCTTCAAGGGCGAACGTACCCGGCAGGCCATCGCAGAATTCCGCGCCCTGTACCTGCCGGATTCCGGCAAACAGTTAAAAGACGCCGATCTTACTGTCCTCATAGCAAACTATGCAGACCTTGCCCGCAGTGATGCCGCCAGGTTCGGCATCGATCACGGTATCGTTGCAGCTATCCGACTCAGCAGCATACGTACCGGTGTGAATTTCTCCTACCTGATGAAGCTGGCCGCCGCTGAGAGCAATTTCAAACCGAAGAGTAAGTCGGCGACATCATCGGCGACCGGCATATACCAGTTTACCCGCGACACCTGGCTGAACACCCTCAAGACACACGGTACGAAGTATGGCCTCGTTGCTGACTACGCAGCGAACATCGATCACTACCAGACCGTGTACGGCTACCAGCGGCCAATAGTGCGCGACGAAGCGATGTACCAGCACCTGCTTGAGCTGCGCAAGAACCCCCGCGTATCGGCAATCATGGCGGCTGAAATGGTACGTGATAGTGAACAGTTGCTCACTCACTCATTCGCTCGCAAACCCACGCAGACCGATCTCTACCTGACCCACTTCCTGGGCAACAATGATGCCATCACATTCCTGCAATCACTGGAACAAAATCCCGACGTACATGCACTGGAGTTCTTCCCCGAAGCAGCAAGCAGTAACCAGAGTATCTTCCACGCAAGCTCCAGTGACCCGCGCACCGTTGACGAAGTGTATGCCCTCTTTGGAAAGAAATTCACTACCAGCCGCTACGACGATATCGGCAACAACTGATCACTCTGGCTGGTAACCAAGTATTGATCGGAGACAGGCAACGTTTATTCATAGTTGTATCTTCAGAGTAACCGTGGCCCGTCCCCAATGATTCTCTGCTCGCTATTTCAACGAGGCATAATACTCACGACACTCGGTCTCACGCCCGCGCACGACACGTTGTCCGGTTAAGGCACCGTGTGTTTCTGTCACTACCGTGTGCTGGCTTTCATGATGTTTATCGTCATAAAAGTAAATCACCACCCAATCCTGAGTACGCTTTAATTGATGTGCCCGTGCCGTGTTGGAAAACAGTGCGGTGAAGTGCCAGCCCTGTTTACTAACATGCATCACAGGTAACCAGGCTTTACCCTCAGGATTAAAACGTTTCGGGGCAATCATCGGTAACGCAGCATCGCTGGCTTTTTTTCGATACTGGTCATCCACTTGCAGGATCAATTGCACAGAGGGTTCAGTAAAGGGTTCATGCGGTAACGGCCGCGGATGTTGTCGTCCAAAAACCTGGGCAATCCATGCCTGCACCATGGCAACCTTCTTGGGACTGAAACCTGGAACCTTCTCCAGCCGCTTGTTATGTGCCGCCGCCTCAAGCGCTTCCAGACTATCGATATGCAAGTGCTCAATAATGCTATGCGCCAGTTTCGGACCGATGCCCGGGATCGATTCGAACAGGGCAACCGGATCATGTCCGCCTTTTAAACTTTCCAGCCGACTCATGCGCCCCAGCGCCACGTACTCATAGATCGAACGTGCGATGCCCTCACCAATACCCGGCAATGCCACTAAACCTTGAAAGTCCTTGCGCGCCACGATATCGCTAACCGGCTGCGGCAGATGCATGATGACATTGGCAGCATTCTGGTAAGCAGTTACACGGTATGGATTCGCCCGTTGCTCTTTTAGCAGTGCGGCAATTTCCAGTAACTTGTTGGCGATATCCTGATTGATCACTCTTGTATCAGCTCTTAAGTAAGGGTGTAGAGTTAGGGGGAACGTAGTGAAGTCTCGTGTACCCTGTTATTTCTTTAACAGTTCATCCAGAGTCAAGGCATAGCTGTGCGAGAAAGTTGCAAGAAAATGCTGCACTTCCGGATGCTCGATCGCATCGAGTTTAGCCTTGATCTCTTCCGCCGCTTTATCAAATTCATGATTACCTGCGGCTATCTCCATCTGGCATTTTATGTACGCGGATATGGTATCTGCTGACTTGATTATCACTCTGTGATCTTCAGGAATCTTACTCTCGATGATGACCGACTCATAATCATCTTGCAGATCTTCTGGCAGCAGATCCAGGAGTTCACGTTCAGCCTGCCTTTCTATCGATTTGTAAGCCCGGGTTATCTCACTCGAATGGTATTTGATCGGTGATGGCATATCACCGGTAATAACCTCACTGCAATCGTGATACATAGCGGCAACAACGATAGCACTAACATCCAGCTGGCCATCATAGTAGCGGTTTCTAATCAGCCCGAGGGCATGTGAGATAGTCGCAACTTCCCAGCTATGCTCCATAACATTTTCCTGCACCGTATTACGCTTTAGCCCCCAGCGCTGCAGCCAGCGAATTTTACTGATGTAAGCATAGAAATGACTTTGCATACCTGGCTCCTTATGCGATAACTTTATTTTACCAACAGGCATGCTGCGCAGTAGCCTGTAACCCTGAATATTTTATTGCTCGCTATTTCATCGCGGCATAATATTCACCAGACCCGGTCTCACGTATGTGCACGACACGTTGCCCGACACCTTTAATTACTCTTCGCCAATGAGCTCCTTGATGATATAGCCGCCAGACTTCTCGTCCAGCTGTAATTTCAGCAGGTTTCGTGCCTGCGCTTCTTCCAGTAGTTGCCCGAAGTTACGGAAACCGTGATAAGTCTCATCGAAACCGGGCTTGCGGCGTTTCAGGGTCTGCTTGACCATCGAGCCCCAGACCTTTTCCTGTTCACCACGTTCCTTGAGCAGGGCCTCGACCGTTTCGACGACCAGGTCCAGTGCCTCCTGCTGTTTGTCATCCTCGGTCTTTGCGCTGCTTTTCTTGCTCGCTTTCTTTGTCGATGGTTTGCGTCGCGCCCGGCGCGGTTTCTCGGATTCACGCACCAGGTCGTCATAGAAGATGAACTCGTCACAGTTGGCGATCAGCAGGTCGGAGGTAGAACTCTTCACACCGACACCGATAACGACCTTGTCGTTCTCGCGCAGCTTGCTGACCAGTGGCGAGAAGTCGGAGTCGCCGCTGATGATGACGAAGGTATCGACATGCGACTTGGTATAACAGAGATCAAGCGCATCGACGACCATACGGATATCAGCAGAATTCTTGCCAGACATGCGCACATGGGGAATTTCGATCAGCTCAAATGCTGCCTCGTGCATGGCCCCCTTGAAATCCTTGTAGCGGTCCCAGTCACAGTAGGCTTTCTTGACAACGATACTGCCTTTCAGCAACAGCCGCTCCAGCACCTTCTGGATGTCGAAGGCAGCATACTTGGCATCACGCACACCCAGGGCGACGTTCTCAAAGTCGCAGAATAGCGCCATATTTCTGGTTTCAGTTTTCTCGTTCATATATATCCTGTCTTGTGTAGTGAAGATCATACCTCGACCTGTGATTTAACAGAAAGATTCGTGGCCTGCTGCTTATTATTCATGCCCCTTATTATTTCTGATATCTTATTACTCTCTGGACCCTATGACTGCGGTTTCATACCACTTACCAGCCAGCGTAATTCAAACAGTTCATCGCGGCGGTCCCTGGAACTAGTGACCGACCCCTCATGTCACCTATTATTCGTCATTGCGAGCGGTAGCGCGGCAATCTATTATTATTTAAGGTAAGAGCAAAAGTATTCGAAAGTCACTCCAATATTACTTTAGTTTTTACATTAACCCCAGTTTTACCCGCCCAGGCATTCTGCGACCTGTAGCGCATTGCCCTGTTTGACTGCCTGGTATTTCATCCAGAACGCAGCGTCGGTCTTCTGATGCACGGAGGGCGCCTTAGGATTTCGATAGCGGGAAGTCTGATCGGGACCTCCGTTGTAGGCGGAATAGGCAGACCTTGCCAGATTGTCCAACCCGCCCTTATGTTTCTGCTCGCCTCTTTTAAGCGAGTATTTAACCAGGTACCTGTGCAACACCTCTACGCCTGCCCTCACATTGTAAGCAGTATCCCAGCGCAGTTTCTGGGTGTTATACAGTCCACGCCAGACCGGCTCATTAATCTGCATCAAACCGGTATCGCTGGTGCTTGAACGCAGCGTCACAACTTTCCTGTTTTTTATAACATATTGCCGCCAGCAGCTCTCCTGCCAGGCCGTGGCCAGAACCAGGTCTTGAAAGAGCTTTTTAACAGAATCATCCAGCTTATTTTTCTCCGCGCTAGTGTTGGCGCTATCGGTAAGCAGATCACGAATAATCGGCAGGTACTCGGGCAACTCGCTTTTCCTGGGTACCCAGAGCAGCAGGCGTTCGTCTAATGTTCCTGCCCAGGCGGAGCGGATTGGCCAGAAGTCGAAATCGAAGCCTGATGACGGCTTCGAGTCATGGGATACCGGCTCAGGATAGGCAGGAAGCTGGAAAAGCTGGCGCAGTTCCGGGTCAACGCTCTCATCGTAACGCAGTGGATTAATGCCGGGCTGATCGATGAGCATGCGCCCCATCCGCCGCAGACCATTTGCGGAAATATCCAGGCCGATGCTAGGCCCGAGCCGGTCCAGGGCTTCCAGGGCATCGGTTGCTGTCAGCAGACTGACCAGCAGCATGGGTTCCTGACCGGGGTTTTCCAGGCTGATCTGGCGCAGTACCGGCCCCATCCGTTGCCAGCTGTCGATAAACCAGTGGCGCACCGGATCATTCGCACGGCTGACAGGCTCCGCCAGGGCATCACGCAAACGATAACGGGCATCCAGAAATATATCCATAAGCGCTTCACGCAGCACCTGTTGACTGGTCGCTTTGGCATAACGTTTAACCGCAAAGGTGATCATCGCGTCCATCATTCGCCAGTTTGCCTCCAGCTGCTGGATCTCCTCGGCGGAGAGCAAAGCTACAGGCTCTTGCATGGGCGGGAGCCTGTCTATCTGGAGACTGATAGCGACATCGATGCCACCTGCAGCGACTGATATTTCCGACAACCTGAGACTGTCTGAGATCTTGCTGAGCTGCGCAGCAGATCGCCTGTCCAGGATATCCGGTAGCAGTTTTTTCAGTTGATCGATGGTTGGCGACAGGTCTATTTCATAGCGGTTCACAAGCGATAGCAGCTG